>NZ_MWJN01000096.1:0-34645 GCF_002027145.1 Microbispora sp. GKU 823
GCGGGCCGGGCCCCCGCCTGGCCCGCCGCCGCGGCCGGCCCGGCCGTCCGAGCCGGCCGCGGGACTCGCCTGCGGGCCGGGGGACGACGCACGGGATTGAATCTGGGAAAGTGCGCTCACTGTGCTCCTCGTTTCGCTCCGCGTTCCGCGTGCGAGCACGTTTCGCTCTCGGGCACGGTCAGGCCGCCGTCACGGTGGTCAGCCCGCCAGCCAAGCGGTGGTCTTCTCGATCGCCTTCTCCATGTTGGCGTTCCACCAGGCGGAGTCCATGACGATCGGAGCGTCCTCGCCCTCCAGCACGTGGGCGGTCGGGGCATCGGCGGCGTACGTGCCGGAGGCCGTGGCCTTGGGGTTGGCCGGGCCGTACGGGATGTACTGGGTGATCTTCCCGTTGTTGGCCGCCGAGGCGATGTAGGCGATGAGCTTCATCGCGTTCGCCTTGTCGGGGGCGCCCTTCGGCACGAAGAGGTAGTCGCACAGGTAGATCTGCTGGCCCCAGGTGTTGTCGATCGGCTGGCCCTCGTCCTTGGCCAGCTTGACGCGCCCGTTGTAGCAGTTGCCCATCACGGCCTCGCCGGAGGAGACCAGGTTGATGCACTCCGCGGCGTCCTTGAAGACGATCAGGTCGTCCTTGATCGGCTCCAGCAGCTTCAGCGCGCGGTCGACGTCGAGCGGGTAGAGCTTGTCGCGGGGCACGCCGTTCGCCATCAGCACCGCCTCCAGGATGCCCTGGAAGCCCGCGGTGCCGTCGATGGCCCGCTTGCCGGGATACTTCGCGGTGTTGAAGAAGTCGGCGTAGTTCCTGGGCGGGTTGGCCCCGAACTTATCGGTGTTGTAGGCGAGCACGATCGAGAAGACGAACAGCGGCACGCCCTGCTTGTAGACCTTGAACGGCCCGTTCGCGTAGTCACCGCAGGAGACGACCGAGCAGTCGATGTCCTCCAGGCGCGGGTTGCCCTCCAACCCGAAGTCGGCGCCGCCCTGGGCGATGTCCCAGGTCACGTTCTTGGCGTCGACCATCTGCTGGATCTTGGCGTACGTCACGGGGTTGTCCTGGACAACGCCGACACCGCTCTCCTTGCCGAACGGGTCGAGCCACGCCTTGGCGATGGCCTCCTGGCCCGTGCCGCCGAAGCCGGCGTAGGTGACGGAACCGGTGTCGCCGGACGCCCCGGCGTCGCCGCTCCCGCTCCCTCCGCCGCAGGCGGCGGTGAGGGTGAGGGCCAGCGCCAGCGAGGTGACGGCCCACAAAGTGCGTGAAACCTTCACGTTCTCACTTACCTTTCCTTTTCTGGGTTGGTCGTCCGACCGGCCGGGCGCCGGATCGCCGGCCCCCTCCCGCGGCCCGGCCCGGTCCGGGCGGACGTGTCCGGTGCGCGGCGGCAGCCGCTCACCGCTCCCCGGTGAAGCTCATGACGTGCTTGATGCGCGTGTAGTCGTCGAACCCGTAGGCCGACATGTCCTTGCCGTAGCCCGAGTGCTTGAAGCCCCCGTGCGGCATCTCGGAGACCAGCGTCATGTGGGTGTTGAGCCACACGGCCCCGAAGTCGAGGCGGGCGGCGACGCGCAGCGCGCGGGCGTTGTCCCGCGTCCACACACTGGAGGCCAGGCCGTACGCCGTGTCGTTGGCGAGCGCCACGGCCTCCTCCTCGGCGGCGAAGGGCTGCACGGTCACCACCGGCCCGAAGATCTCCTCGCGCACCACCTCGTCGGCCTGCCGCACGCCGGCGACGACGGTGGGGGCGAAGAAGTAGCCGGTGCCGCCCGCGCGTGCCCCGCCGGTCGTCACGGTGGCGTGCGCCGGGAGCCGTTCCACGAATCCGGACACCCGCCTGAGCTGGCTCGCGTTGTTGAGCGGGCCGATCGCCGCCTCCGGGTCGTCCGGCGGCCCGACACGGACGGCCGCAGCGGCGGCGGTCAGCTCCGCCACGAACTCGTCGTGCACGCTCTCGTGCACCAGCACCCGGGTGGCCGCGGTGCAGTCCTGGCCCGCGTTCGCGTACCCGGCCTCGGCGACCGTGCGGACGGCGACGTCCAGCTCGGCGTCGGGGAAGACCAGCACCGGCGCCTTGCCGCCGAGCTCCAGGTGGAGGCGCTTGAGCGACGCCGACGCCGCGACGGCCACCTCAGTCCCAGCCCTGACCGACCCGGTGATGGACACCATCTGCGGGATCCCGTGGGAGACCAGGGCGCGCCCGGTGTCTCGGTCGCCGCACACCACGTTGACGACGCCGGACGGCAGAACTCCGGACGCGATCTCGGCGAGCAGCACCGTGGTGAGGGGCGTGGTGTCGCCGGGTTTCAGCACCACCGTGTTGCCCGCCGCCAGCGCCGGGGCGATCTTCCAGACCGCCATCATCAGCGGGTAGTTCCACGGCGTCACCTGGGCGCACACCCCCACCGGCTCGCGCCGGATCATCGAGGTGTGGTCGTCGAGGTACTCCCCCGCCGACCTGCCCTCCAGGAGGCGGGCGGCGCCGGCGAAGAACCGCAGCACGTCCACGCACTCGGCCACCTCGGCCCCCGACGCGGCCATCGGCTTGCCGGTGTTCGCCGACTCGGCCCGCGCCAGTTCCCCGGCCCGGGCCGCGACCGCGTCGGCCAGCCGCAGCAGCAGCTCCTGCCGGACGCGCGGTGTGGTCCGCCGCCATCCGGCAAAGGCCCGCCCGGCCGCCCGGCAGGCGGCGTCGACGTCCACGGCTGCGGACAGCGGGGCGGTCGCGATCACTTTCTCGGTGCTCGGGTCCACCACGTCGGACGTGCGCCCGTCGGCGGCGTCCCGCCACCGCCCGTCGATCATGTTCTGTAGGGCCCTCACGGTCCCACCTCCCAGACGATCACGGTCGGCCGTGCGGCCGTCAGCGCGGCGGCGGCCTGCTTGGCCGCCTCGGCGGCGTTCGTCACGCGGACGCCGTGGCAGCCCATGGCCTGGGCGAGCGCCGCGAAATCGGGGCGGGCCAGGTCCACCGCGTACGGTGCGATGTCGCGGTCGAGCATGTTCTGCCGGATCTCGCCGAAGCCGTGGTTGTCGAGGATCACCACCGGCAGCGGCAGCCCCAGCTCGGCGCCGGTGACCAGTTCCTGGGCGCTGAACATGAACGCGCCGTCGCCGAGCAGGGCCACCACCGGCCGCGCCGGCTCCGCGAGCCGCGCCCCGATCGCCGCCGGCAGGCCGTACCCGAGGGTGGAGTAGCCGACCGGCACCAGATAGCGGCGTGGCTCGGACAGCGGCCAGAACGGCGCGGTGCCCAGGTAGGAGACCTGAGAGCTGTCACCCACCACGACGACGTCGCCGGGCAGCTCGGCCCGCAGCGCGTCCTGCGCCTCGCGCCACCGGTCGCCGCGCTCCACGGCCTGCTCCAGGCACCCGGCCCGGGCTTCGGCCGCCCGCCGTTCCCCGGCGCGTTCCGTTCCGGCGAGGCCGGCCGGGACAGCGGACGCGGCGAGCCCGGCCGCCAGCGCGGCCAGCGCCTCCCGGGCGTCGGCGTGCACCGGCAGCGTGGCGCGGAGGTTCTTGTGCAGCTGGGCCGGATCGAGATCGACCCGGATGACGGCCCCGCGCGGCGCCAGGCGGTCCGGCAGTTCGGCGTCGCCGAGTTCGCTGCCGACCACGAGCAGGACGTCGGCGTCCTCCATCAGCTTCCGGGCGGCGGCGAAGCCGAGGAAGGGGCCGACGGCCAGCGGATGGTCCTCGTCGAGCACCCCCTTGCCCGCGGTGGTGGTGACCACGGGCGCGCCGAGCGCCTCGGCGGCCACCCGCAGGGGCGCGGCACCGCCGAGCGAGCCTCCCCCGGCGACGATCACGGGGGATCCGGCCCGCGTGAGCAGGCGAGGGCCTCCGCCACCGCGGCCGGGGACGGCGCCGGCGGGTGCGGCGCGCGCCACGGACCCGGCACGTCGCCGTCCCAGGGCGCCTCCAGCACGTCCAGCGGCACCTCGATGTGCACAGGACGCGGGCGCTCGGCCGCCCAGCGCGCGAAGGTCTCGTGGACGGCGTCGACGGCCTGCGCCGGGGTGCCGGGCCGGACGCTGCGGGCCACCGCGGCGTCAGCGGCGGCCCGTTGGTCCTTCATCTCGTGCAGCCACCCGTAGTCGGCGCGTTCCCTGCCGGTCGGCACACCGGGCGACAGCACCAGGAGCGGGACGGAGTCGGCGTAGGCCGTGCCCATCGCGGCCATGGCGTTCATCAGGCCGGGCCCGCTGGTGGTGACGACGAGCCCCGGGCGGCCGGTGACACGGGCGTACCCGTCCGCGGCGTACCCCGCGCCCTGCTCGTGCCGGGTCACCACGTGACGGATCCCGCTCGCCGCCATGCCACGGTACAACTCCAGGTTGTGCGTGCCGGGGATGCCGAAGGCGAGGGCGGCCCCGTTGGCGGCGAGCGCCTCTGCAATGGCGGTTCCGGTCGTGCGTCGCGTGCTCATGCGTCCGGCTCCGCGAAGCTGCGGCGGGCCGGGGCGGGCGTGGTCTGGCGCCATCGGTCTCTCCCGGTGGTGTGCGGCGGGCGACACGACCAGGACACGCCGCGCGGATTTCGGTTGAGCATCATCTCGGGTTTCCAAACGATAAATTTGACGATCTATGGATCTTGATGCGTGTTTTTGACGATGTAGGCCATACATGGCGCGTGAATGTGAAAGTGCGCCTATACGGGCGTGCCGGGGCACTCCGGAGCACGGTTCTCGGGACTCCAGTTCGCGAGGGCCCACTCCCGGTACTCGTCCACCTGCCGCCGCAGGTCACGCGGTCGCCATCCCAGCTGCCGCGCCGCCCTCCGTACGCTGTAGGTCCCGTCTTTGCCCGAACGCAGTGCGGGGTCGGCGTCGGCGACCGCCCGCTCCCGGTCGGCGGCCAGTTCGACGCCGAACAGCTCGGCCAGCCGCGGCACCGGGACGCTGACCCCGCCGGCCAGGTTGAACGCCACGCTGCCCACGTCCGGCCCGCTGCACAGCAGGTCGAGCGCGGCGGCGACGTCGACCGCGCTGATCCAGTCACCGGCCGCCAGGAGCGTCCTGGGCGTCACCGCCAGCGGCGTCCCGGCGACGAGGGACCGCGCCAGGTGGTACGGCAGGGACATCAAGGTCCGCGAGGAGGTGGGCCGCTCCATCGGGCCGAACACCTTGGTGCAGCGCACGATCGGCACGCTGATGCCGTAGAGGGCGGCGAACCTCCTGGCCACCATCTCGGCGGCCACCTTGCTGACGCCATACATCTCGTCGGGCTCCAGAGGTGTGTCCTCGTCCTGCGGCTCCGTCCGCCCGGGGTCGCCCGCGCCGTACACGGCCGCGCTGCTGACGTGGACGACCCGGCCGACCGAACCGGCGCGGCGGGCTGCGTCCAGGACGGTGGCGGTGCCCATGACGTTGACGTCCAGGAACCGCCCGGGGTCCTCCCGCTCCCACTCGGGCACCAGGGTCACGGTGGCGCCGTGCACCACCGTCTCGGGCCGGTGGCGGGCGAACAGTGTCGCGACGCGGGCGCGGTCGCGCACGTCGCAGCGCTCGAAGTCCACCCGGCCGGCGACGTCCGCCAGGTGGCTCGACCAAGCCTCGTCCGGTTCGCCCACATCGAGGGCCAGCACCCGCGCCTCCTCGTGGTCACGCAGGAAGCACCGGATGAACACGCTCATCACGAAGCCGCAGGCTCCGGTCACCAGGACACGCATCGCCCGTCCCCCGTCAGGACGCGGGATGCGTCGCGTGCCAGTGCCGGGCGATGTCGACGCGGCGGGTCACCCACACGTCGTCCGCCTCGGCGGCGTAGTCGAGGAAACGCACCAGGTCGGCGGCACGGCCGGGGCGGCCGGCGATACGCGTGTGCAGCCCGACGCTCATCATCTTCGGCCGGTCGCCCCCCTCTTCGCGGAGCAGGTCGAGGGCCCGGCGCAGATAGGCGGAGAAGCTCTCCGACTGGAAGCCGTAGGTGTTCAGGTAGCGGCCGTCGTTGTTGTCCAGGGTGTACGGGACGACCAGGTGCGCCCGGTCGCCGACATGCTCCCAATAGGGCAGGTCGTCGGCGAAGGAGTCCGAGTCGTACAGGAACCCTCCCTCCTCCACCACCAGATGCCGGGTGTGCGGGCTCATCCTGCCGGTGTACCAGCCCTCGGGCCTGTCGCCGGTGACCCTGGTGTGCAGGTCGATCGCCCGGCGGATGTGCTCCCGCTCAAGCTCGGCCGGCATCTCGGCGTAGTCGATCCAGCGCAGGCCGTGGCAGGCTATCTCCCACTCCGCCTCCCGCATGGCGGCTACCGCCTCGGGGTTGCGCTGCAGGGCCTCGGCGATGCCGAAGACCGTGACCGGCAGCCCACGCTCGGTGAACAGCCGGTGCAGCCGCCAGAACCCGGCGCGGCTGCCGTACTCGTACTGCGACTCGACGTTGAGGTTGCGGATGTTGGGGAACTCCCGCGTCGGCTCCTCGGTCAGGAACGCCTCCGAGCACCGGTCCCCGTGCAGGACAGAACGCTCGCCGCCCTCCTCGTAGTTGACGACGAACTGCAGGGCGACCTTCGCGCCGCCCGGCCAGCCGGCGTGCGGCGGGCGCCGGCCGTATCCCTTGAGGTCTCGTGGGTACATGGGGTTCTGCTCACCTCTCGGACGGGGGTGGTTCGGGGGTCGTCAGGGCGACGTACGGTCACGTCTCAGCAGTCGGGAACGGAGGCGGCGCGGCGGGCCGGCAGGAGCGGGACCACACCGGTGTCCGCGCCCGAGTCGGCGACGAGCGGGGCGACAAGCCGGCCGCTCTGGTAAACGGCCCGCACGTCCCACAGCCGGGAGACGTCGCGGGTGGCGTCGCCGCCGACCACGAGCAGGTCGGCGAGGCGGCCGGGCGCGAGGGTGCCCACCTGGTCGGCGATGCCGCACGCCTCGGCGGCGACCGCGGTCGCCGCGCGGATGGCCGCGAGCGGCGACATGCCGGCCGCCACGGCCAGCTCGATGCCGTGCTGCAGTCCGCCGAAGGCGACGTCGTACGGACCGGCGTCGCTGCTGATCGCGATGCGCGGCCCCAGGCCGTCGGCCAGCATCGACGACAGGATGCCGAGCTTCATGTCGAAGTACGCCTCGATGGCGGAGACCCGGCCCTTCTCCACGTCGCCGAGCGGGCCGTGCTCGGCCCGCCGGCGCAGCTCCACAAGCGTCTCCCAGCCGCCGGTCTGGGCCGTGAAGCTGATGAAGGTGCCCGCGTCGTGCACCGTCTGGGCGACCGCCGGGTCGTAGACCATGCGGCCGCTGGAGGCGACGCCACCGCCGAACTCCATCATCTCGCCCGGCACGAGGAATTCGCCGTGCTCGATGCAGTCGAGGCCGGCCTCGACCGCGTTGACCATCGAGGACGTGGCCCGGCAGTGAGCGGTGGTCAACCGGCCCAGGCCGTGCGCCGTCTCGACGGCGACGCGCATCTCGGCGGCGGTGTAGGAGGAGTAGTAGGGGATGTTGCCCGCTGTCGCCCCGCCGGAGGCCATGATCTTGATGTGGTCGGCCCCCTCGGCCACCAGGCGGCGTACGGCCGCGCGGATCTGGTCGGCCCCGTCCGCGACCCCGTTACACCAGTAGAAGTGCCCGTACGAATGGGTGATGGGGCGGCCTGCGAGCAGCATCCGGGGGCCTCTGACATAGCCTCGCTCGACCGCCTCCCGCACCTCGAACACGATGCGGTTGCGCCCGCCGTTGTCCCGGATCGTGGTGACGCCGGAGGCGAGGTGCCGCTGCAGGTTGCTGACGGCGATCAGTGCCATCATCTCGTCCGAGTCGAGAACCTGCTGTTCGTACGGGGTACCGTCCCCGGTCAGCGTTATGTGGCAGTGCGCGTCGACGAGACCGGGGACGACGGTGGCGTCCCCGTAGTCGATCACGCGCACGCCGGGCCGGGCGAGGTCCTCGGCGGCGTCCGCGGCCGCGCACACCCGCACGACACGGTCTCCCCGCACCTCGATCACCGCGTCGTGCAGGACGTCGTCGCCGAGGGCGGGATACACCCGCGCCGCCCGGAGAAAGCGCTGGTCCGAGCTGAGGTCCACTGAATTCCTTTCTGCCGGGCGGCCTCGGGGGCCGCGCCACCCAAGCCGGGGCGGGCACGGCCGCTCGCCACGGCCTGCCGATGGCGAGGCACGGGCGGGAGCGGCCGTCGGATGACCGCTGCCGGACCGGGCGGCCCAGGATGACGGGACTCTCCCCGGAGCCCCGGCGCCCGTCGCCAAGGGTCGATCAAGTTCCTCAAATGTGACAGAGCTCTTCCAGGCTTGTCTAGAGGGCGGATGGCGTTCACATCGATTTCACACAGGCCTCCACCCCATCTCCAGGGCCCCTCAAGGGGAGCCCTCTCTGCCGCCTCAAGGTCTGCGCAGGGCAACCGGGCACGCCAGCCCACGTATACGGCTGGCGTTATCGAACCTTGACGTATCGAGGCCTGGACATCCCGCAGAGGCGGAGGCATATTGTCGGCCCCACAGCTCGCTCAAATTTGACGAACATTTCCACCGGTTGACGGATGGTCGGAGATGCCGTACCGGGAATCCGGGGAGAGAGGAAGCACAATGCCTGGAACCGTCCTGGTGACCGGAGCCGCTTCGGGAATCGGCGCCGCGACCGCGCGACGACTGCACGAGCACGGCTGGCGGGTGTGGGCAGCCGACCTCGACGAACGCGGCCTGGGAAGGCTGAGTCCAGAGATCGTCAGCCGGGCGGTGGACGTGACCGACGAGGCCGCCGTCGAATCGCTGCTCCACGACGTCGGACAGGCCGAGGGATGCCTTGACGGGGTCGCGGCCTGCGCGGGGATCAGTCACACCGCGCCGGCCCCCGAGACGCCGTCGCGGACGTTCGACGAAGTGCTCAACGTAAACCTGCGCGCCGTTTTCGTGCTGGCGCGGGCGGCCCTGCCGCTTCTCGCCCGATCTACCGCCCCCTCCTTCGCGGCGATCGCGTCCGAGCTCGGCACGGTCGGCGCACCGGGGCTGAGCGCGTACAGCTCGTCCAAGGCGGCCGTCATCAACCTCATGCGCGTCCTCGCGCTGGAGAACGCCGCGCGGGGCATCCGCTTCAACGCCGTGGCGCCCGGCGGCACCAGGACACCGATGCTGGAGCGAGAGCAGGCGCGCCTCGGCAGGACGCTCGCGGACTCGGCGGCGAACATCCCGCTCGGCCGGCTGGCGGAGCCCGCCGAGATCGCGTCGGTCGTCGAGTTCGTGCTGTCGCGCGACTCCTCGTTCATGACGGGCAGCGTGCTGGTCGCCGACGGCGGCTACACGGCGCGATGACGGGGTGAGGAACCGGGGGTGTGTGCCGCGTTCGCCGGGCGCTCGTCAGGCGGAGGCGGCCAGGGCGGCCTTCAGCGCCGAGCGGGACAGGCGGTCGGCGGCGCGCGTCGTCTCGGGGAGCCGGTGACGCGGGGTCAGGGCCAGCACGTCGTGGCAGGCGGTCTCCAGGTCGACGCGGTGGCCGACGGAGACGAAGACCGGTTTGACGTCGTCCCGGGTGCGCAGCACGCGGCCGACCACCTGGCCGTCCAGGAGCAGGTCGCTCCACGAGCCGCGGTCCCGGCCGGGCGGCTCGAAGGAGCCCACGAAGGCCGTCTTGCCGACCCCGATCGTAGGCAGGCCGGTGAGCACCCCGAGGTGGCAGGCGAGTCCGAACCGCCGCGGATGCGCCAGGCCGTACCCGTCGCAGACGATCAGGTCGGGTGTGACGGTGAGCCGCTCCAGCGCCTCGACGAGGCTGGGCAGTTCGCGAAAGGCGAGCAGGCCGGGCACGTAGCCGAAGGCGGGCCGTCCCGGCGCCGTCACCTGCTCGACCACGTCCAGGGTCGTCCCGTCGAGCACCACGACCGCGGCGGCCAGCAGGTCGTCGGCATAGGCCACGTCCACCCCCGCGACCAGGGCGGGGTCACGGGGACCTGGGCCGGTCAGGTCCAGCCGGGGTCGCAGGGCGTCCGGGATCGCCTCCGCCTCCTCGGCCGTGGCCGGCGCGGCGATGGAACAGACCTTCATGCGGCGACGATAGACGCCACGGGCGACCGGACGGGTGTCAGGGTTCGGGTTACCCAGGGTGCGTAGGCGGGCGACTCCGCCTTCGGCGCGACGCTCCGCCCAGCCCGATGGGAAGTCCGTCCCCGTCCGGATCGGCAGCCCGGCCGTGGTCAGGAGGCGCCTTCGGCGAGGTGGCGTTCCACGGAGGCGACCTTGGCGTCGAGCCTGCCCTGCCCGGCGCGGGCGTCGGCCTTGAGCACCAGGCTGACGCGGGAGCAGCGGGCCTCGACGGCGGCGACAGCGTCCTTGACGACACCGAGCACCTCGTCCCACGTCTCCCCCTCGACCGTGGTGAACATGGCGTCGGTGCGGTTGGGCAGCCCGGACGCGCGGACCACGCGCACCGCCTCCGCCACCGCCTCGCCGACATCCTCACCGGCGCCGATGGGCGTGACGCTGAAGGCGACGAGAACCGACATGAGACCTCCTCGAAGATCGCATCCCCCGGGCCACGCTAACACCCGCCGCCGGGCGGCAGCGGGTGCGGGTGGGTCACGCGCGGGTGGTCCGCTCGCCCGTCCTGTGGCGGGCGAGCGCACGGGCGTGCGCGCCGGTCAGGAGATCGCGCACCCGCGCGCCGGTGGCGTCGCCGGGGTTGAGCACGCAGATCCAGGACTGCGCGGCGTACAGGGGGTGCGGCAGGATGCGGTCCGGCACCCGGTAGTCCAGCGCCTCGTGGTGGTCGGCGTGCGCGGCCGGCGGATAGCCGAGCACTTCCTCGAACACGGTGCGGCCGACCCCCATGTTGACCCGGAAGACGCCGGGGCGGTTCAGGTCGGAGGCGGTGTCGAACCCCTCGTAATCCTTCACGACGATCGTGGCGAAGGGCATCTTCCGGTTGGCCGGCTCGTCGTCGGGGTCGTAGTAGAAGAAGGTGTCTCCCCATGCCGCCTGCGGGGCGCCGTTGTCCTCCGCGGCGGTGAAGGCGACGACACCCGGCAGGCCGGTCACGAATTCGATGACGTCGTTCTCGGTCACACGAGGTCCTTTTCTCTCCGGATTTCCTCCTTCAAGTTTCTCATTGAAGTCCTATATGGGACTTTTCCCGGGAATCCGCTGACAGCCACTCGCCAACCCTCAAGTCGCGGGTGAGACCAGCGCGCCCGGTCTCAGCTCCGGGGAGGCCGTACCACCGCGACGGGGCAGTGCGCGTGGTGCAGGACCGCCCGGCTCACCGAGCCGAGCACCGCCGCGCCGACGGCGCCGCGCCCGTGCGACCCCACTACGAGCAGGTCGGCCTTCTCCCCGGCCTCGACCAGGGCGGCGACCGGGTGCGCGCAGACGGCCCGCATCTCGGCGGCGACGTCGGGATACCGGTCCTGGTAGGTACGCAGCGCGCCCGCCACGTAGTCCTCCTGGGCCTTGCGCACCTCGTCGACGTCGTAGGTGATCTCGGGTGCGAAGGGGTGCACCGGGAGCTGCCAGGCGTACAGGGCGAGCAGCCGGCAGTCGCGCAGCCGCGCCTCCTCGAACGCGTAGGTCAGTGCGGCAGCGGCCTCGGCGGAGCCGTCCACGCCGACGACGACCAGCCCGTGGGGCGCCGACACCCCGGCACGCACCACGACGACGGGGACGTCCACCTGACCGGCGACGTGCATGCCGACCGACCCGAGCAGCATGCCCGCGAACCCGCCGTGTCCCCTGCTGCCGATCACGATCTCCGCCGCGTTCCCGGACTCCTGACGCAGCACCCGGGACGGGTCGCCCTCGATCATGGCGGTGGCGACGCGGACGGCCGGGTGGGTCTCCCGCACGGCCTGCTCGGCTTCCTCCAGGATCCGCCGTCCGGCCCGGTCGAGTTGGTCGTCGATGGGGATGGGATAGCGCGCGATCTCGTACGGCAGGCGGTCCACCGCGTGGACGATCCGCAGCGGCAGGCCCTTGCGCGCCGCGTCGCCCGCGGCCCACTCCACGGCGGCGGCCGCCGCGCGCGAGCCGTCGGTGCCCACGATGACGGGTTCGGTCATGGCTCCTCCTCCTTCTGCTCCTGTCCCCTATCCGACCGCCTGCGCCTCGTCGGAGGCAGGGCCGCTGGTCCCTGCGCCGCGGGACCTTTTCTCCTCCCCCAGGGGCAGACGTGGCAGACATGGAGCGGCCGGCTCGCGTGGCGCCGAGGCACCGCCGCGAGCCGGCCGGAGGCCGGGAACCGGTAGGAGGTCAGGAGCAGGTGAACCCGCTCGCCCCCGGCGAGGAGGGGCCAGACGCCTGGAAGCCGAAGCTCGCCGACGCGCCGGGCGCGAGGTTCGTCGCCCACGAGGGCGCCTTGGCCGTCCAGCGGGTGCCGCTGGAGGTCACGGTCGCGCTCCAGCCGCTGACGAGACTCACTCCTGACGGCATGTCCCAGGTGACCGTCCAGTTCTGCCAGGCCGCGGTGCCGGTGTTCTTGACCGTGACGTTCGCCGTGAATCCGCCCTGCCACGAGTTGGCCACCTGGTAGGTCACCTGGCAGGTCCCGGGGTTCGCCGACGGGGACGGGCTGGGGCTGGGCGACGCGGACGGGGACGGGGACGCAGAAGGAGACGCGGAGGGGGACGCCGACGGCGAGGCGGAGGGCGAGGCCGACGGTGACGCCGAGGGCGACGCGGACGGCGACGGTGACGGCGAGCCGCTGGGCGTCGTCGTGGTGTAGGTCGCCTCCGTGTAGTCCGCGCCGCACTGCGATCCGCAGGACGCGGGCAGGGCGAAGCTGTAGACCCGGCCGCCGTTCACCAGCGCGTCGGAGGCGTCGCGCACCCGGATCTGGAACCGCGTCGCGCCCTGCGTGACCCCGCCGATGATGTACGACTGGCCCATGTCGGAGTTCATCTGGGCCTGCTTCCAGGCGCCGTCGGCGTAGTACTCCACCCCGTGGATGCCGTTGGGCAGGTGGGAGACCGCGATCGCGGGCCACCACGCCTGCGCGCCCTTCATGAACCCGATCCTGATGTCGCCGCTGTAGCCGGGTGCCGGGACGAACGACCAGGTCACGTGGCGGTTGTTCCAGTGGTTCGGGTACATGTCCCCGACCGGCGCCCCGTTCTTGACGAACCTGTTGAGCGACGGCTTCGACAGGTCCAGGTGATACCGGTCGTCGCGGCACCAGCCGTTGGAGTCGCCGCAGCTGTCGGCGACGAGCATGGTGAGCGTGGCGCCGTTGTAGGCGTCGGAGACCCACGAGCCGTTGCGGCAGAACGCCTGGCCGGGCGCGCCGTCGTTGACGCCGGTGCAGTAGTCGGAGATGCTCACCTTCACGTACCGGCCGCAGTTGAGGCCGTTGTTCCACAGCCCGGCCTTGGAGGCGTTCGCGCCGGTCAGCGGCCGGGGGTAGAAGGAGTAGTCGCCGGGCGTGTCGTACACGTTGAGCGCGACGAAGTCCTGTGAGTCCAGCTCCGACTGCGGCAGGCCGCAGCCCCCGTACGGCGAGCCGAGGCCGTCGAAGTAGGTCGCGCTGCCGGTCACCGGCGCGGGCGGGTCGTCGACCGCGCCGGCCGGGGTCGCGGCGGGCCAGGCGGTGAGCAGCACCGCGGCGACGGCGGCCGCCCAGATGCGGCGTCGGACGGAGGTTGCGCGGCCGGTCATCGGGCTCCCTGCGGTCACGGTCGTGCTGGAAACGCCGAGATCGTGGCGGTGGGGCGGCGGGCCGGTCAAGGCGCGCCCACGGGCGACCCCGGTGAGCTGGGCCGTCCTCGGTGAGGGCCTGTAACTTTCATCACCATCCGAAACCAGAGACGTGCGTAAGCCGACTTTCGGGGCAGAGGAGGCAAAAGCACTCATCAGCCTGGGGAGCGGCTACATGACACACCTCGCACGGGACATGGCGGTCGGCGTCGAAGAGGAGTTCCACGTCGTGGACCTGGGAACCCGGCAGCTCGTCCCGCGCGCCGGCCTGCTCCTTCAGCAGTTGCCGCCCGACCGGTTCACTCAGGAGTTGCAGCGCTCGATGGTGGAGGCCAACACCCGCCCGTGCACGAGCCTGGAGGACCTCTCCCGGGAGCTGACGGGGCTGCGGGCCGACGCGGTCGCGGCGGCGGACGGCCTCGGTCTGGGCATCGTGGCCGCGGGCACGGTCCCGCTGGTCGACGCCGAGACGATGAAGATCTCCCCCGATCCGCGCTACGAGCAGATGCTGGCCGACTACCAGGCGCTCGCCCGCGAGCAGCTCATCTGCGGCACCCAGGTGCACGCCGAGGTGCGCGACCGCGACCTCGCGGTGGCCGTCACACACCGGCTGGCTCCCTGGCTGCCGCCGCTGCTGGCCCTGAGCTGCAGCTCGCCGTACTGGATGGGGGCCGACACCGGCTACGCGAGCTTCCGGTCGATGGTGTGGCAGCGCTGGCCGACCGCGGGACCGGCGGCGCGGTTCGAGTCGGCCGAAGAGTACGACGCGATGGTGGACGAGCTGATCCGGTCGGGGGTCATCAGCGATCCCGGCATGCTCTACTTCGACGTACGTCCGTCGGCGCACGTGCCGACCGTCGAGCTGCGGCTGTGCGACGCCTGCCCGCGGGTGGACGACATCGTGCTGATCGCCGGGCTGTTCCGCGCACTCGTCAGCCGGGAGCTGGACACCCTCGCCGCCGACGAGCCGCCCTCCGCGGCCGCGGAGTCCGTGCGTACGGAGCTGGTGCGGGCCGCCTCCTGGCGGGCGGCGCGTTCGGGACTGGACGGCGAGCTGGTCGATCCCGTCGAGGGCGTGCCGAGGCCGGCCCGCACGGTCGTCGGCCGGATGCTGGAGGTGCTCCGGCCGCAGCTGGAGGAGTCCGGCGACTGGGCGCTCGTCTCGTCGCTCGCGGCCCGGGCGCTGGCCGACGGCGGATCGGCCGCCCGGCAGCGCGAGGCGTTCCGGCGCGGCGGCCTCCTGGCCGACGTGGTGGACCTCCTGCTGGCGGAGACGAGATCCGGAGATCGGCGACTCGCGGCGGCCGGGAGGTAGGACATGTGCGGACTGACCGGCGAGATCCGGTTCGACGGGCGGCGCGCCGACATCGGCGCGGTGGGCAGGATGACCGACGCGATGCACGACCGCGGCCCGGACGGGTCGGGCCTGTGGTCACAGGGCCCGGTCGCCCTCGGCCACCGGCGCTTGAAGATCATCGACCTGTCGGACAAGGCGGCTCAGCCGATGGCGGACCCCGCCCTCGGCCTGGCCGCGGTCTTCAACGGCTGCCTCTACAACTACCGTGAGCTGCGCGAGGAACTGCGGGCCGAGGGCTACCGCTTCTTCTCCGACTCCGACACCGAGGTCCTGGTCAAGGCGTTCCACCGCTGGGGCTCGGACTGCGTGCACCGCTTCGCGGGGATGTTCGCCTTCGCCGTCTTCGAACCGGGGACGGGACGGCTGACGCTCGCCCGCGACCGGCTCGGTATCAAGCCGATGTACGTGTCCGGAGACGGGCGGCGGCTGCGCTTCGCCTCCACCCTGCCCGCGCTGCTGGCCGGGGGCGAGGTGAGCACCGACATCGACCCGGTCGCGCTGCACCACTACATGACCTTCCACTCGCTGGTGCCCGGCGACCGCACGATCCTCGCCGGCGTGCGCAAGCTGCCCCCGGCGACCGTACGCACGGTCGAGGCCGACGGGACCTCCCACGACACGGTCTACTGGGACCCGCCCTTCACCCGGCTGCCGCGATACGAGGGGATGGACGCGCACGACTGGCGCGAGGCCGTGCTCGACCGGCTGCGCGCGGCGGTCCGCAGGCGCATGGTCGCGGACGTACCGGTGGGCGTGCTGCTGTCGGGCGGGCTGGACTCCAGCGTCATCGTGGCCCTGCTGGCCGAGGAGGGCCAGCGGGACCTGTCGACGTTCAGCATCGGTTTCCACGCGGCCGGCGGCGACGCGGGAGACGAGTTCCGCTATTCCGACCTGGTCGCCGAACGCTTCGGCACCGACCACCACCGCATCCTCATCGAGGACTCCCGCCTGCTTTCCGGCCTGCCGGAGGCGGTGCGCGCCATGAGCGAGCCCATGGTCAGCCACGACTGCGTCGCCTTCCACCTGCTGTCGGGGGAGGTGGCCAGGCACGTCAAGGTCGTGCAGTCCGGCCAGGGCGCCGACGAGGTGTTCGCCGGATACCGCTGGTTCCCCCCGCTGGCCGCCGTGCCGCGCGAGGACGCCTTCGCGACGTACGCCCGGGAGTTCTTCGACCGGCCGCACGAGGACCTGGCCGGCATCGTCGCACCGGACCACCTGGTCGAGGAGGACGTGAGCGCCGACGTCGTCCGCCGCCACCTCGACCGGCCGGGCGCCGAGACCGCGCTCGACGCGGTGTTGCGCCTGGAGACCCGGCTGATGCTCGCCGACGACCCGGTCAAACGGGTGGACAACATGACGATGGCCCATGGCCTGGAGGCCCGTACGCCGTTCCTCGACCACGAGCTGGTCGAGCTGGCGGCGGCGTGCCCTCCGGAGCTGAAGCTGGCCGGGGGCGGCAAGGGCATCCTGAAGGAGGCCTCCCGGGCGCTGCTGCCGCGCGAGGTCGTCGACCGGCCGAAGGGCTACTTCCCCGTGCCCGCGATCCGGCACATCGACGGGCCCTTCCTCGACCTGGTGCGCGACGCGCTCACCGCGCCCGCCGCGCGCTCCCGCGGCCTGTTCGACAAGGCGTACGTCGAGGAGCTGCTGGAGAACCGGGAGGCCCACCGCACCACGACGGGGGTCAACGTGCTGTGGCAGCTCGGACTGCTGGAGATGTGGCTGCAGGCGCAAGGAATCTGATGGCGGAGCACCTCCTCGGCGCTGTGTTCCCCGGCGCTGTGTTCCCCGGCACCGGGTCCCCCGACGCCGGGTTTCTCGAGGTCTGGGGCTGCTGGACGCCGGCTCTGGCGCCGGACCGGCGCGCCGTCGCGTACGTCAGCGACCGGGACGGCGCGCCGCGGGTCTGGGTCCAGCCGCTGGAGCCGGGCGGGCGGGCACGGGTCGTCGACACCGGGCCCGAGCCGGTCGCCGACGTGAGCTGGTCGCCGGCCGGGGACCGGCTGGCGGTGCTCGTGGCGCCGGGCGGCGGCGAGCACACGCAGGTCTGGACGGTCCGCGCCGACGGCGGCGACCTGCGTCCGCTGGCCGCGCCCGAGGGCGGTTCGGCGTGGTTCGCGGAGTGGACCGGCCGGGGCGACCTGCTCCTGGTGACCGAGGTCTCGGCGGCCGGACTGACCGAGGCCCTGCTGATCGACGCGGCCACCGGCAGCCGGGAGACGGTCGCCGCCGGGCCGCTGCTGCACCCGGAGGCGGTCAGCCGCGACCACGCGAGGGTGCTGCTGCGGTGCGGTCCCCGCGGGGTCAGGCGCATGTACGTCAAGGACCTCTCCCCGGGCGGCATCAACCTCCCGGGAGGTGACGCGGGCCTGTCCGGGGCTGGCCCAAGCCTTCCCGGGGGTGGCACGGGCCTGGCCGGGGGCGTCGCCGAGCGGCCGCTGCTCGCGGAGCTGCCCGGCTCGACCGAGCACGGCGTGCTCTCGCCCGGCGGAGGCACCGCCTACCTGCTGACCGACGCGGGCCGGGACCGCGCCGCGCTGGTCGCCGTGCCGGTCGACGGGTTGGTCGGCGCGCCGGTCGAGCTGCCGGTCGGCGGGGGCCGGGAGGGCCTGCCGGTCGTGGTGGCCGAGCGCCCGGACGCCGAACTGGACCGCTTCGCGCTCACCGTGGACGGGCGGCGCCTCGTGCTGGTGTGGAACACGGCCGGGCGCTCGGAACTGGAGGTGCTGGAGGCGGGCAACGGCCCCGGCGGCGGTTCGGATGACGCCGGCACCGCGGACACCGGGCCTGGTGCGGGTTTCGGTGCGGGGTTCGGCGGCGGCCGCGGGTGGGTGCGACGCCCGCTCCCCGCTCCGCCCGGTGAGGTGGTCTCCTCGGTCAGGCTCGCACCGGACGGCCGGGTGGCCGTGCTCGCCGTCGAGGGACCGGCCCAGCCGTCGCACGTCGTGCTGTGCGACCTGGACACGGGCCGATACCTGCCGGTCGCCGGAACCGGCCCGCTCGCCGCGGCCGTGGGTGCCGAACTCGTACGCGTCCCGGCCCGCGACGGGCTGGAGCTCAGCGGCTGGCTCTACCGGCCGCCCGGCGTCCCGGGCCCGGCGCCGTACGCGGTCTTCCTGCACGGCGGGCCCGAGGACCAGGAGCGACCGGTGTTCACCCCGCTGTACCAGTGCCTGGTGGCCGCCGGCATCGGCGTGTTCGCGCCGAACGTACGCGGCTCGGCCGGGTTCGGCCGGGCCTTCCGCGACGCCGACAACCACGCGCTGCGCTTCCGCGCGATCGACGACGTGGCCGACTGCGCCGCCTACCTGGTGCGGGCAGGGCTCGCCGACTCCGCCCGGCTCGCGTGCCTGGGCTGGTCGTACGGCGGCTATCTCACGCTGGCCGCGCTCGTCACGTACCCACGGCTCTTCCGCGCCGGGGTGGACGTGTGCGGCATGGCGGACTTCGCCACCTTCTACGAGCGCACGGAGCCGTGGATCGCCGCGGCCGCGGTGAGCGAGTACGGCCATCCGGAGGCGGACCGCGACCTGCTGCACGCCCTGTCGCCCCTGCACGCCTTCGACCGCCTGACGGCTCCCCTGCTCGTGGTGCACGGCGCGCGGGACACCAACGTCCCGGCGTACGAGGCCGAGCAGGTCGTCCGCGCGGCCCGGGCCCGGGGCGTGCCCTGCGAGCTGCTGCTGTTCGAGGACGAGGGGCACGAGATCCGGCGGCGGGCCAACCGGGTCGTGTTCGTGCGGCGAGTGACCGAGTGGCTCGGACGGCGCCTGACCGGCGCGTCCTCCGGGTGACTCCCGGCGGCGGCTCTCAGCGCGACTCGTGCAGCCGCGCCAGGTCGCTCTCCATCTTGGCGATGACCCGCTGGTACCCCTCCCAGCCATACAACCGGAACAACTCGGACTTCATGCGGAGCGTCTCCTCCTGCACCGCCTCTGGACCCTGGCGGCGTATGGCGTCGAGCGCGAGACGCGCCTGCCGCTCTCGGTCGGTGCTTCCGGCGAGATCCTCGCGTCTCATCTCAGGAGTAGGCATGGGGCTCTGCCCTCCGGGTCTGGACGAACGGTGCCTACACCTGACGCGCCTCGGCGGCCCTAGGTTGACGGCCGCGGGAAAAACTTCTGAACAAGTGCCTACCGGCGAGTAGGCATCACGCGGCCCCGACGCCCCGTCAGGGCGCCTCGCCGCCCGGGACGTCGACCGCGATCTCGCCGCCAAGCCGATGCCCTTCGCTGAGCACGAGGTTGTCGCCGCTCCAGAACCTTCCGGGGTCGTACCAGTTCGGGCGGCGGCCGGCGGGCAGCAGGCCCATCGCCTCGTACGTCACGGCGACGACCTCCGCGCAGTAGGCCGTCTCCAGTGCGCTGTCCAGCACACCGGTTCGGGGGGCGCCGTCCCGTCCCCCGCGCCGGAGCGAGGGCAGTCGCCCGCGCAGCCAGCGCCCGGCCAGGCGGGCCGTGGACGGGAACGGCGTGCCGTCCAGCCGCGCGATCGTCCGCAGGACGGCGTCCTCCATCTCCCTGGTGGCGGACGGCTCCAACTGCCGCAGCCAGGCGCGCTGGCCGTACCTGGCCGCCCAGACGCAGATGGCGTCCCGCATGTCGTGCAACTGGACGCCGCGCTGATGCGTGCCCGACCACATGTCGGGCAGCGACCGGCCGAGTTCGGCGTGCCACATGAGGGGCGGCAGGTCCTCGATGACGACGGCCATGCCGACGTGGTTCACCGGGCTGTTGGTGGTCACCTGGATGGCGCGGTCCGGCACACTGCGTCCGCGGAACACCCAAAGGTCGCCGGTACGGGCTAGTTCGATCGCTTTGTCGAGACTTATCCGCGTATGAGCCACGCCAGTAGCCTAGGCACATGCGGTGGTGGAAGATACTCGGTCTTGCGGCCTTCGCGGGTGTCGCGGCGACCGGTGTGGTGATCGCGCGGGCCGAGCGGCGGCGGCGTGCGTACACGCCCGGGGAGATCCGGGAGCGCCTGCGGGCCCGGCACGCCGAGGCCGTCGCCGCGGCGGAGCCGCCCCGCGGCACAGCCGCCCGATAAGCCGCGCGCAACCACGCGACAGCCCCGCGGCGGGAGCCGCCGGAGAGAACCGCTCAGCCGCCGCGGTAGGCGTCGACGCCGAGCTTGACCGCGACCGCGAGGCCGCAGAGGGCCGCGGCGAGGCGCAGTGTCTGGCCGGGCAGGCGGCGCGCGACCGCCGGGCCGAGCCAGCCGCCGACGAGGAACCCCACGGCCAGGGGGCCCACCGCCGCCCAGTCGACCGGGCCGAAGACGGCGAACCAGACGGCCGCGACGGCGTTGGCGAGCGCCGCCACGACGTTCTTGACCGCGTTGACGCCCGCCGCCGGGCGGTCGAGCGCCGCCGCGAGCACGGCGAACATGATGATCCCGCCGGCGGCGCCGAAGTAGCCCGTATAGATGGCGACGCAGAAGACGCCCACGCGCAGCGCCAGGCCGCTCTCGCCGCCGAGGCTCACCTGCCCGGGGCGTGGCGGGCGCAGCAACAACAGCAGCGAGGCGCCCGCGACCAGCCACGGGGCGACCATCTCGAACGTCCGCGACGGCGTGACCAGCAGCAGCCCGGCGCCGGTCGCGCCGCCCAGCGCGGCGGCGAGCCCGAGGCGGCCGACGAGACGTCCCTGACCTGCCAGTTCGGGCCGCGACCCGGCCGCCGCTCCCACACCGGTGAACAGCAGCGCGACGGTGTTGGTGACGTTCGCGGCCAGCGGCGGCAGGCCGAAGGCCAGCAGCGCGGGGTACGACACGATCGAGGCCAGGCTCACAACCGTGCTGACCACTCCGGCGACCAGGCCGATCCCGGCCAGCCCCAGTACGTCCACAAGCACAAAGGCACCCAACCATACGGGTTCCGGACGGCCTCGACCGGCCTCCTCCTCATGGTGCCCGGGGTCCCGGCGGCCACCGTCAGGACGCGGGGAAGCGCAGCACCCAGCGGCGCTGCCAGGGCGTCTCCACGGCCCGGGGGTGATATTCGGCCCGGGTCCAGGCGACGGCCCGGTCGGCGGGCAGGCCCGACAGGATGGCCAGGCACGCGATCACGGTGCCGGTGCGCCCCACTCCCCCGCCGCAGGCGACTTCGACCCGGCGGCCCGCGCGCGCGTGCTCGTGCAGGGCCCGGATGCGGCCGATCGCGTGCTCCCGGTCTCGGGGCAGGAGGAAGTCGGGCCAGTCGATCCACTCGTGCGGCCAGGTGAGGCCGTGGTCATGCTTGCGCCTGAGCCGACGGCTGCCCAGGTAGAGGCCGTGGTCGGGCAGGACGCCTGGCGGCGTGGGACGTCTCAGGCCCCGGCCCCGCACCGGCGTGCCGTCGGGAAGCCGGATGGCGCCAGGAAGATCATCGATGGGCATGCCTCATCTTGCCCCCGCCGCGCCGCCCCGGCGACGCATTTTCCGGGCTCATCCGGACGCGAGGTCGAACTCGTCCCGCAGGATCGAGAAGAGGAGCTGGTCGTGCCAGCGCCCGCCTCGCCACTGGGCACGCCTGACCACGCCTTCGAGCCGGAACCCGATCTTCTCCAGGCACCGTATCTCGGCCGCGTTCTCCGGGTCGGTGGTCGCCTGGACGCGTTCCACCCGCGTGTGCGTGAACAGGTAACGGACGAGTTCCCGCTGGGCCCGGGTCCCGATTCCCCTGCCGCGCCAGTCCGGCAGCAGGCCGACGGCGATCTCCCAGCACAGCGACGTGTCACGACGCCCCCAGCGCCGCTCCAGCCACTCGACCCGTCCGGCGAGCTCTCCGTCCACCGTGACGGCGAGCATGTTGTCGGCTCCGGCCAGGAGCCCGCGGGTGCGCAGCGCCTCCCGCAGCGCCATGGTCGGGGTGAATCCGAACCACTGGTGGGGAGTCGCGCCGCTCTCGCTCTGGAAGGCCGCGTCGAAGGCGTCCAGATCGGCTTCGGTGATAGGTCGAAGTGTCAGGTGATCGGCCATTCCTGTCGCTCTTCCTCACGTGTCGGTCGTGTGCGGGCGGCCTCGCCCGCCGGAACGGGGGCGTTCGCCGTGTCCGCCCGGGGCGGTGGGCGCGGAGCCGATCCTCGCATGCCGACCGGTTCACGCCGCGCGCCCGGCCGCACGGCACCGGAGAGCGCTCTCCACCTCGTGCTATAAATGGCTGCATGAGCACCGATCTCCCGCACACGTCGGGAGCCCCCACGCTGGAGGACGTGGCCCGTGTGGCGGGAGTGTCCCGGGCGACCGTCTCGCGCGTGATCAACGGTATCCGCAACGTCGCGCCGGACATCCAGGAGGCGGTGCACCGGGCCATCGAGACGACCGGCTACGTGCCGAACCGGGCCGCCCGGTCCCTGGTCACCCGCCGTACGGGAGCGGTCGCGCTGGTCGTGTCGGGCGCGGGCGACGCGAAGGGCGGCGAGCCGTTCGAGTCCCGCGTCTTCGCCGACCCGTTCTTCGGCCGGGTCGCCAGCGGCGTGGTGGGATACCTGCGGCCGCGGGGCATCCACCCGGTGCTGATGCTGGCGGACTCGGCGCAGACCCGCGACGACGTCGTGTCCTTCCTCCGGCAGGGCAGCGCCGACGGCGCCCTGGTCGTCTCGACGCACGGCGAGGACCCGCTGCCGAAGCTGCTGGTGGACGCCGGGCTGCCCGCCGTGCTGTGGGCGCGGCCCGCCCGGCCGATCCCGATCAGCTACGTCGACCTCGCCCACCGGGCCGGCGCGGCGCTGGCGGCCGACCACTTGGTGGCGCGCGGCTGCCGCCGGGTGGCCACGATCAGCGGCCCCTTCGACGTGCCCGCCGCCCAGGACCGGTTGTCGGGATTCCAGGAGGCCATGGCCGGGCACGGCCACCCGTACGTGCCGGCCGTGGAGGGCGACTTCATGCCCGCGAGCGGGGAGGCCGGCATGCACCGGCTCATCAAGGAGCACCCGGACATCGACGGCGTCTTCGTCGCCAACGACCTCATGGCGCAGGGCGCGCTGCTCGCGCTGCGCGACCTCGGGCGCCGGGTGCCCGAGGACGTCGCGGTGATCGGGTTCGACGACAGCGCCGCGGTCGCCTGCCGCCCGCCGCTGACGACCGTGCGCCAGCCCATGGAGGACATGGCCGCCGAGATGGCCCGCCTGCTGCTCGCGCAGGTCGCGGACCCGGACTTCCAGGTCACCTCGGTCATCGTGCAGCCGACGCTGGTGGTCCGCGAGTCCGCCTGACGGACCACCGGCGCCCCGTTCCCCTCGGTCAGGCCACCCGCAGCCGCTTGCTCGCCGTGATGATCTCGGCGTAGCGGTGGCCGCTCGACTTGACGGTCCGCGCCTGGGTCTCGTAGTCGACGTGCACCAGGCCGAACCGCTTGTCGTATCCGTAGGCCCACTCGAAGTTGTCCAGCAGCGACCACGCGAAGTATCCCGCCACCGGCGCCCCCTGTTCGATGGCCCGGCCGCAGGCCGCGATGTGGTCCTCCAGGTAGGCCAGGCGTTCCGGGTCGTCGACCGTGCCGTCCGCGCCGACCGTGTCGGGCCAGGCCGACCCGCTCTCGGTGACGTACAGGCGGGGCGCGGCGTACTCCCGGGCGAGGCGCACCAGCAGGCGCTCCAGGCCGCCCGCGTCGACCTCCCAGCCCATGGCCGTGGTCGTCGCCCCCGGCACCTCGACCTGCCGCGCGTACGGCACGGGCCCCTCGGGGTCGGCCGCCACCACCTGCCGGAAGTAGTAGTTGACACCCAGGTAGTCGAGCGGGGCGGCGATCGTCTCCAGGTCGCCCGGCCGGATCGGCAGATCGACGCCGTACACCGCAATCATGTCCTCGGGGTAGCCGCGGCCGGTGACCGGGTCGAGCCACCACCGGTTGACGTGCCCGTCGAGGCGCCGCGCGGCGGCGTGGTCCTCCTCGCTGTCGGTCGCCGGGTCGCACGGGCTGAGGTTGTTGACGATCCCGATCGACGGCGTCAGCCGCGCCGCGGCCCGTACGGCCTGTGTGGCCAGGCCGTGGGCGAGGTGGAGGTGGTAGGACGTGCGGACGGCGGCCTCCAGGTCCTTCACCCCCGGCGCCATGGAGCCCTCCAGGTGCCCGTGCCAGGAGCAGCACAGCGGCTCGTTGAGCGTCGTCCAGTCGGCGACGCGGTCGCCGAGACGTTCGGCCACGACGGCGGCGTAGTCGGCGAAGCGCTGGGCGGTGTCGCGCGCGGGCCACCCGCCGCGGTCCTGCAGCGCCTGCGGCAGGTCCCAGTGGTAGAGGGTCACGAACGGCCGGATGCCGGCGTCGAGCAGGGCGTCCACGAGGCGGTCGTAGAAGGCGAGCCCGCGCGGGTTGACCGGTCCTGTGCCGTCGGGCACCACGCGCGGCCAGGCCACCGAGAAGCGGTAGGCGTCCACGCCGAGTCGTTCGAGCAGGCCGACGTCCTCGCGCCACCGGTGGTAGTGGTCGCAGGCCACCTCCCCGGTGTCGCCGCCGTCGATCGCCCCGGGCACCTCGCAGAAGGTGTCCCAGATCGAGGGCAGCCTGCCGTCCTCGAGGACCGCGCCCTCGATCTGGTAGGCCGAGGTGGCGACGCCCCAGACGAAGTCCTCGAAAGCGGTTACATCGGGGGCGTGGCCGCGCTGCGGCTCCATTCGCTGGTTCTCCTTGATTCGATGGTGACGGTGAGAGTTCACTTCACGGCGCCCGCGGTGAGGCCCTGCACGAGGTAGCGCTGCAGCAGCAGGAACCCGGCCACCACGGGGACGCTGACGACCAGGGAGGCCGCCATGATCTGGTTCCAGTAGACGTCGTTCTCGGTGGCGTACCCCTGGAGGCCGACGGCGAGGGTGCGGCTCGACTCGTCGGTCATGACCGAGGCGAACAGCACCTCCCCCCACGCGGTCATGAACGCGTAGATCGCGACGGCCACGATACCGGGGGTCGCGGCGGGAAGGACGACCCGCAGCAGGGCCCCGATCGGGCCGCTGCCGTCCACCTGGGCCGCCTCGTCCAGGGCCGTCGGGATCGAGTCGAAATATCCGGCCAGCATCCAGATCGAGAACGGCAGCGAGAAGGTCAGATAGGTGATGATCAGCCCCGTGCGGCTGGCGTACAGCTCGACCCCGAGCGCGGTCCCGAGGTTCACGTAGATCATGAACAGCGGGAGCAGGAAGAGGATGCCGGGGAACATCTGCGTCGACAGCACGGTGACCGAGAAGATCCGGCGGCCGGGGAAGCGGAAGCGGCTGATCGCGTACGCCGCGAAGATCGCGATGACGACCGACACCAGCGCGGCCACCGACGCCACGATCAGGCTGTTGGCGAAGTAACGGGCCAGCGGGACCGTCCGCCACATGTCGGCGAACGGCCGCAGCGTGATCGTCGTGGGAATCCAGTGGAAATCCCCCTGCACGTCCTGCAGCGGCTTGATCGCCGAGGTCAGCATCACGTAGAGCGGGGTCAAGGTGAACAGGCCGAGCAGGCCGAGACCGGCCCACCGCGCCCAGGGCAGCCAGCGGGGGTCACGCATCGCTCCTCCTCCGGGACGTCGCCACCAGATACACGGCGGTCACCAGCAGCAGGAACAGCAGGAGCAGCACCGACATGGCCGAGCCCGAGCCGAAGTTCCAGGTGACGAACGAACTCTGGTAGATGTGGATCGAGATCAGGTCCGCCTCGTGCGGGGCCGACTTGCCGAACAGCACGTACGGCGTGTTGAAGTCGTTGAACGTCCACAGGAACAGCACCAGCACGAGCACCTGGTTGATGGGGCGCAGCATGGGCAGCGTGACCGCGCGCAGCCGCCTGCCCCAGCCCGCGCCGTCGATCGCCGCCGCCTCGTAGAGGTCGGCGGGGATGTTCTGCAGCCCGGCCATCAGCACGAGGAAGGCGAACGGCCACGACCGCCACACGCAGACCACGATGATCGACACGAAGCTGTTGGACCCGATCAGCCAGAACGGCCGCTCGCCGAACAGGTGCAACTGGTCCACGAGCACGTGGTTGACGAGCCCCGAGTCGCGCTGGAGCAGGAAGCTCCAGGTGATCACCCCGGCGTAGACCGGCAGGGCGTACGGCACGAGGAACAGCGCGCGCAGCACGGCCCGGCCCCGGAACGAGCCCTGCATGAGCACCGCGCCGCAGATGCCGAGCAGCCACGACAGCCCGACGGTGAGCACGGTGAACGCGACGGTGACGAGGAACGAGTGCAGCAGCGAGCGGCCGACCGCGCCGTCGAAGTCGACGGCGACGCTGTAGTTGTCCAGCCCCGCGAAGGGCGCGGCCGACCAGTTGCGCAGGAAGAACTGGGTGAGCTTCAGGAAGCTCATCCCGATGCCGATCAGCATCGGCACCAGGTGGACGAGCAGTTCGAGCAGCACGGCCGGAAGGATCAGTAGGTAGGGCAGGGCAACGCGGCGCAGCCGCGCGGGGACGCGGCCGGCGATCCCGCGTCGCCTGCCGCCCGGAGGCGGAGGGCTCCCTGGAGACCCTGGCCTTCGTCCCGCGCCGGGCCGTGACGTGGCGGGCCGGGACGTGGCGGGCACCGCCGTCGAATCCGGTGCGGGGACCGCCGGATTCATGGGGGATCGCTCCCCTGATGCCGTCCTTGTACGCCCCAGTGGGGCATCGGTCAGGGCTTGGCCGTCGCCTGCCCCGGCCACCTCGGCCGGGGACGGCGAGAAGCCGTCCTCTTGAGGGGACGGAGGACTCACGGACTTCCTCTCGACGTTGAGGGTCTGCATTGAGGCGCCGGGCGGAGCCTCCGCCCGGCGCCGGGTCATCGGCCGCTCAGCCGCCCATCTGCTGGTTGGCCTCGGTCAGCTTGGCCTTGACGGCCTCCTCCGTGACCGGCTTGCCGCTCGCGGCGTCCGCGAACAACTGGTTCATCGCGTTGCCCACCAGCGTCTCGAACTGGCTCTCCTGCGCCACCTGCGGTAGCGGCGCGGCCGTGGTCGAGAGGATCTGCTGGAACGTCTTGATCGTCTCGCTCTCGAACGCCGGGTCGTCGTAGGCGTCCGTGACGGTCGGCAGCGAGCCGTACGCCTTGTTGAGGTTCTGCTGGGTCTGCTTGGACGTCATGAACTGGGCGAACTTCAGCGCCCCGTCCTTGTTGGCGGCCGTCTTGAACACGGCGAGGTTGATGCCGGCGACCATCGCGTTGACCTGCTTGCCGCCCTGCGACGGGTCGGGCAGCGGGATCGGGGCCAGGCCGTAGTCGTCCTCGGTCCAGCCGGCCTGCTTGAGCTGCGTGGCGATCGACTGCCACATCAGCATGCCGGCCTTGCCGGAGACGAAGTCCTGCACCGCCTCGGTGCCGTTGGCGTACTCCGCGTTGCTCGGGTTGACGATCTTGTGAGCGGCCATCAGGTCGAGATACTGCTTGATGGCCGCGACCTCCTGGTCGGAGTCGAAGTGCGGCTTGCCGGAGGCGTCGAACAGGTCCGCGCCGTGCTGCTGGCCGAAGATGAAGGCGTGGTGGGCGTTCTCACTGACGCTGGCGCCCTCCACGGCGAGTCCCCACTTGCCGTCCTTGGTCAGCTTCTTGCCGTCCGCGATCAGCTCGTCCCAGGTGGCCGGCGGCTTGTCGATGCCGGCCTCCTTGAACATCTTCTTGTTGTAGAAGAGGCCGTACGTCATGCCGTAGATCGGCACGGCGGTGGGCGGCTGGCCGGGGGCGCCGGTCGCGGCGAGGCTGGGGCCGAGGAAGCGCTCCTTGCCGCCGAGCGTCTTGAGCAGCGCGTCGTCCCACGGCACGAACGCCCCGGTCGCCTGCAGCGAGGCCGACCAGGTGTTGCCGATGTTGACGACGTCCGGGCCCTTGCCCGACGTGGTCGCGGCGAGGATCCGGTTGAGCAGGTCGGCCCAGGGGACGACCTCCAGGTTCACCTTGATGCCGGTCTCCTTGGTGAACCTGTCCAGCTCGGGCTTGAGCACCTCCTTGTCGTTCTCCAGGCTGGTGCCCTGGTTGGACGCCCAGTAGGTGATCGTCTGGGCCGCGCTCCCACCGGCCGATCCGGCCGTGGACGACGAGTCGTCGGCGCCGCAGGCCGTCGCGGCGAGCACGAGGGCTCCGGCGACGGCGGCGAGATATGGCTTGTGTCTGCGCACGGGTGTTGTCCTCACTCTTGCGGGTGCGACCGCCCACCCGTGAGGGCGGCGGCCTGGGGGGTGAACGGGTGCAGTGACAGCGCGGACCTGCGACAGCGCGGCGCGGACGGCCCCGCAGGTGCGGGAGTCGTCCCAGGTGACGGGCGCCGGCCACGCGAGCACGGGCTCTCCTCACCTCCGTCGGCTTGGAGAGCGCTCTCCAAGGAGGAGAGTGTCGCGGAAGGCGGAGAGTGTCAAGGGGCGACCCTCCCCCACGCTCGGCGCAGCGGACCGCTCCGGCCCGGTTTCCCCTGCGTGAACTGCGGATTTCCGCCGCGTTGAAAGGCCGGTCTTGACAGGGCGGCCGGCCGGGTCCAGGCTCTGGGAAAGCGCTCTCCCACTAGCTTTCCGCATCTCCGCCGAAGAGAGGTCGCCCTTTCCCAACCGCACGCCGGGCACGTCCCCGACCTCCCCGTCCCCGGCCCACTCCGGCCGTTCCAGACCTGTACGCACGGCTCTTGACCAGGTCAATACGGCATTTTGACTTTTTTAGGCAATTTGTGCGTCCGTTCGAACTTCGGGGGTAGCTCGCCGCTCCAGGGACGATTTCGACCCAAGGAGGCTTCAGTGAGCGACTTCCATACCGAGACGCGAACGTACGACGGGGGAAGCGCGCTGCCGCAGGGCACCGGCCGTCCACAGGCCGGACAGCAGGGGCCCGCACAGCAGGGCACGGCGCAGCAGGGGACGGCGCAGCAGGTCCGGCAGGCGGCGCAGGAGACGGCCCACGAGGCCAGGGCGGCCGCGGGCGAGGTGGCCGTGACCGCCAAGGACCAGGCGCGTACGGTTGCCCACGAGGCCAGGGAGCAGACACGGCACGTTCTCCACCAGCTGCGCAGGCACACCGACGAGCAGGCGCGGCACCAGAGCAGACGCGCGGCCGACACGATCCGCCAGTGGACCGGCGAGCTGGAGGCCATCGGCGACAACGCCAAGCCGGACTCCCCCATGCGCGACGTGGTCCAGCAGGTCGCGGACCAGGGGCGCCGCGCCGCCGACTACCTGGAGACCCAGGGCCTGCAGGGCGCGGTGCGCGACGTGCAGGACTTCGCGCGCCGCCGCCCGGGGCTGTTCCTGGCCGGCGCCGCGGTGGCGGGCTTCCTCGTCGGACGGGCCGTCAAGGCCGTCAGCTCGGCCGAGGACCCGCACACCGGCGACGCGGCGAGCCGGTTCGACTCCGGCTCCGCATACGGCACCGCCTCCGGTGGCGGAAGCGGCGCCGCATACGGTTCCGGATCGCCCTCGACCGCCCCGTACGGCACCCGCCCGCCCGCGACGTACGGCACGGACACGCGGCACACCCTGGCCGGAGAGCCGGTGAGCGGGAGCGCCGGCACCGGCGTGGCCGGCTCACCCCCGTACGGCAACGGCACCGGATATCGAGCCGGTGACGAAACGCGCAACGGCACCGGGACCGGTTACGCGACCGGCGCGCGCTACCCGTCGGAGGAGATCCGGGACGGTCATGCGGACGGGTACCCGGGGACGCCGGGCAACGGGGGTGGCCCGCGATGAGCTACCCCAGCCCACCCGCCGAGCCCTCGCTGGGCAAGCTGGTCGGGGAGATCGGCGAGGACCTGTCCACGCTGTTCCGCCAGGAGGTGGAGCTCGCCAAGGCCGAGATCCGGCAGGAGGCGGCCAAGGCCGGCAAGGCCGCCGGAATGCTCGGCGGGGCCGGCTTCGCCGGATACATGGTGGCGCTCCTCGTCACGCTGGCCGTCGTGTTCGGGCTCGGCAACGTCATGGACCTGGCCTGGGCCGCGCTCATCGTCGCGGCCGTGTGGGCGGTGATCGGCGGCGTGCTGTTCGCGCGGGGCAAGGAGCGCATGCGCGAGGTGAACCCCACCCCCGAGCAGACCATCGAGACGCTGAAGGAGGACGTGCGATGGGCGCGAGCCCAGAGGAGATAAGGGCCGAGATCGAGGTCACGCGGGCGGAACTCGCCGCCGACGTGGACCGGCTCGCCGACCGGGCGAGCCCGGCGCGCATCGTGCGGCGCCGTACGGACAGGATGCGCCTGGCGGCGCAGTCGGTGAAGGAGAAGGTGATGGGAGTGCCGGCACACGCCACCCACACGGTTCGCGACCAGGCCGGTGAGGCCGCGGGGACGATGGGGGACGCCGCGGCGCACGCCGGCGAGACGGTCCGTGACGCGGCGACGCAGGCGGGCGAGACGGTCCGCGGCACCGCGGCCGAGGCGGGCGAGATGGTGCGGCACGGCGCCCAGCAGGCCGCCCAGACCGTGCGCGAGGCGCCGCGGCAGGCGATGCGGAGCACGCAGGGCAACCCGCTCGCCGCGGGGCTGATCGCCTTCGGCGCGGGGCTGCTGGCCGCGAGCCTGCTGCCGAAGACCTCCGCCGAGGAACGCGCGGCCGTGCAGGTCAAGGACCGGGCCGGCGAGATGGTCGAGCCGGTGAAGCAGGCTGTCCAGGAGACCGCGCAGCGCGTGGGCGAGGACGCCAGGGAGGCGGTCCAGCAGGTGCGCGAAACCGCCGCGGAGGCGACCAGAACCACGGGTGAGGAGGCTCGCGACCAGGCACGGCAGGTCACCGAGCAGACCCGCGACCAGGCGCGGCAGATGACCGGGCAGGCCCGGTCATAGCACCCCGCGTGGGAACGTTCCGAGGGCCGGGCCCGGCAGCAGGGCCCGGCCCTCGGCGTACGCCCTCCCCCGGCCGGGCGGCGGCCGGGAGGCCGGTTACGATCAAGGTGGAGGACGGATCGAGGAGGGCGCGATGACGCGAGGGACCGCGACGTGAGGGCCGCTCGGCTGCACAAAGCGGGCGACATCCGGTTGTCCGACGAGCCGCCGCCCGTTCCCGGGCCCGGCGAGAGCCTGGTGCGCGTCACCGCCGTCGGCCTGTGCGGCTCCGACCTGCACTGGTACTCGGAAGGCGGCATCGGTGACGCCGTGCTGGACGATCCGCTCGTCGTGGGGCACGAGATCGCCGGAGTGATCGAGGGCGGCCCACGCCACGGCACGCGGGTCGCGGTCGACCCCGCCATCCCCTGCGGCCGGTGCGGGGTGTGCGCGACGGGCTACGGGAACCTGTGCCCGGACGTCCGCTTCGCCGGACACGGCACGCTCGACGGCGGCCTGCGCGAGTGTCTCGCCTGGCCCGACGACCTGCTGCACCCGCTGCCCGACGCGCTCTCCGACAGCGACGGGGCCATGCTCGAACCGCTCGGTGTGGCGATCACTCCGTGGACCTGGGGCATCTGGCGCTCGGCGCGCCCGTCGCCGTCGTCGGCTGCGGGCCGATCGGTCTGCTGGTGGTCCAGCTCGCCCGGCTCGCCGGCGCCTCCGCAGTGGTCGCCGTCGATCCCCTGCCGCACCGCCGCGCGGCCGCACTGCGACTCGGCGCCGACCACGCCCTGTCCCCCGAGGAGGCGGGGCCGGCCGCGTGGACCGGCATCGACGGGCTGGACGGCCTCGGCGTACGCGTGGCCTTCGAGGTGGCGGGCGACGACGACGCGGTGCGCGTCGCCATGACCGCGGCCCGGCCCGGCGGCCGGGTCGTGCTGGCCGGCATCCCGGACGAGGACCGCACGTCGTTCCCCGCGTCGCTGGCCCGGCGCAAGGGCCTCACGCTCGCGCTGGTCCGGCGGATGAACCTCACCTATCCCCGGGCGATCCGCCTCGTCGAGAACGGGTCGGTGGACGTGTCGTCGCTGGTCACTGAACGCTTCCCGCTCGCGGCAACCGCGGACGCCTTCGCCGCCGCCGCATCCCGGCGCGGCCTCAAGGTCGTGGTGGAACCCCAGGGCTGAGACCCTGGGGCCTGATGCCGTGAAGTGGGGCAGACACGGTCGAATTGACAGCCACGCCGACAGGGACCCGACGACACGCGTCAAGATTCTCGGGAAATCCCGGTGCGGCGGACGCCGAACCGGGTATGTTCTGAGCATCGCGCAAGCGAACACAGGCTAATCCGGGGCACTCGCCCCCGAGGGCGCGGTCTTTCTGGGCCGCGCCCTCTTTATTTCCCCCAATGCCCTGCACACCCCCGAGGTTGCGTCAGCATGCATGCGATCCCCGCCGGTCGTGACCCCCGGTCCTCCTACTCCCGGCACGTCACCACCCGGCTGCTCGACTTCACCAGTACCGCCACTCCCTGGGCTCGCCGGCTATGGACCGTCAGCTCGTTCCTGGCCCTGGAGGAGTTGTACGAGGCCGGTGTGTGGGTCGATCGGCGGGTGCTGTCGCAGTCGGCGGTGGACTGGCAGCGCCATGCGCTGGAGCGCCTGCTCGGCGACGATCCCGCCCTGGGCAGCTCCGTCTACCGCCGGGAGCTGCGCGAGGTCCTGCAGACGACCCTCACCTTGGCCAGTGACGGCCGCCGCAAGCTGCGCCATCTCATCGACATCGGGCGGCCCGGCTACCTCGGCCGCTGGTCGTCCTGCGCCGCCGCCCAGGAGCCGCCCCGGGCCGAGCGCGTGGCCCGGGCCGTCGCCGCCCACCTGCTCGACAGCGGGCACAGCCTGGCCGGTGTGCAGCGCTGGCTCCGCAGCGGCCACCTGAACCTGTCGGCGACGGACCTGATCGCCGAGGCGTCCGCCCTGCTGGCCCGGCCGCCGCGACAGTGGCGGGTCGTCGTCCCCTTCCGCTCGCTCAGCCGTCACGAGGAACTGGCCGGCTGGCTGCCCAACTGGCTGACGGCCGAGCAGACGCGGCCCCTGATGGCGGGCGCGAGCGCGGAGCGGCACCGGGAAGTGGTCGGCGGGCTGAGTTACTCGGTCGAGGCCAGGGACGCCGAGCGTGCCGTGGAGATCGTCTCCGACCTGGTCGAGCGGCTCCAGGCGCGGGCGCGCTTCACGGCCGCGGGGGCGGTCGTCCCACTGGGCGAGGCGTACATCGGAGGCGAGGACCGCTCGTTTCCCCTCCTGCTGCCCCCGCGCGGCGCGCAGGTGCTCTCGCTGGCCGCCGAGCGACAGTTGTACGTGGTCGGCCAGGACGTGCAGCGGTTCGGCGAGCAGGCCAGGAGCACGGTGGACGAGGCCCTGGAGATCGCCTCCGCGCTCAACCAGGGACCGCTGGCGCCCGCCATCGCGGGAGGCTGGGCGGCTCTCGAGTCCCTGCTGACCGAGGCGAGGGATCCCGACGAGCGGGAGAAGGTCGTGGCCGCCTCCCGCGCCGCCGCGCTCGTCGCCTGTTCCTGGCCGCGTGCCGAGCTGACCGCGCTCTCCTATCGGGTACGCGAGGTGCCCGGCGACGCCCTCCCGGACAAGCTGGCGGCCTGCGCGTCCAATCGGGAACGTTCCACACTGATCGCCGCGGAGCTGGAGTGCCGGGACGGGCTTCCGCTCGTGCGGTCCTGGCGGACCGGCAGTGACGTGGCGTCGGTGTTCCGGATGAAGGCGCTGCTCGCCGACCGCCGGCGTGTGCTGGAGCGGGTGCGCGGCTACCTGGAGGTGTCGCTGCGGCGGCTGTATCGGTGCCGCAACATCGTGCTCCACGGCGGTTCCACCGGCGGCGTCGCCCTTCCCGCCACCCTCCGGGTCACGGCGCCACTGGTCGGCGCCGCCCTCGACCGGATCGCACACTCCCATCTGGTGGCCGAGGTGCCTCCGCTCGCGCTCGCGTCGAGGGCGGAGACCGCGCTGCGCATGGTGGACGACGACCTCGGGCCGGGCCTGTGCGATCTCATCGACTGAAGAACTGGTCGTATCCGAGCTTGGCGACCAGGGCGGCCACCACGCACAGCAGGACGACGCGGACGAATCCCGCGCCCCGGTTGAGCGCCATCCGCGCGCCGATCTGCGCTCCGGCGATGTTGCAGGCGGCCATGGCCAGGCCGAGCGCCCACACCACGTGGCCCTGCGCGGCGAAGACGATGAGCGCGCCGAGGTTGGTGCCGGTGTTGACGGCCTTCGCCGTGGCGGAGGCGTGGACGAAGTCCATCCCGAGGATCGAGGTGAACGCGATGAGCAGGAACGTTCCGGTGCCCGGCCCCACGATGCCGTCGTAGTAGGCGATGCCGGCGCCCGCCACCGCGACGCCCGTCACCACCCGTGCACGCGTACGCAGGTGCGGGTGGGGCAGGCGGCCGAACCCCGGCCGCAGGGTCACGAACGCCCCCACGCCCAGCAGCACGACCATGACCAGCGGCTTCAGCACATCCGCGTCGAGCAGGGCCGCCGAGGCGGCGCCAAGGCCGGCGAAGGCGACCGCCAGCGCCGCGGCCGGTACGGCCACCGCCCGGTCGAGCTTCGTCTTCCTCGCGTAGGTGACGGCGGCCGAACCCGTCCCGAAGATCGCGGCGGACTTGTTCGTCGCCAACGCCTGGACCGGCGTGAGACCGGCCAGGAGCAGCACCGGAAGCTGCAGCAGCCCTCCCCCGCCGACGACGGCGTCCACCCATCCGGCGGCCACGGCGGCGAGGAGCAGGAGCACGACCTGTCCGGCACCCATGTGGCTGCGTTCCCCCTTTGCGCCCGTTTGACCGACGGCTCGACGAGCGAGCCTAGCGGGCGGGGCTTTTCCCTCACATGGGGGAGGCGCGTCCCGCTCGGAGGGGAGGCCCGGCGAGGACGCGACCGCGAGGCTGAAGTCATGGAAACGCCACACCTGCATCCGAAG
>NZ_MWJN01000097.1:0-34618 GCF_002027145.1 Microbispora sp. GKU 823
GTGGTTGAGCATCCGAGCCTCTTCCTGGGCCAGGACGACAACCCGCCGCGCACGGTCGGTGAACCTCTCGAACATCTCGTCGCTCCTCACAGAGCGGTCAGGCGAGCACGGGAGATCCGGCCCGTCGTTCCGCATGGTAGCCCCGACCCAGCGACCCGCTCCTTGGCAGAAGGGTTCCCCAAGCGCAGGGCGTTCATGCTCTATCCAACCCCCTGCTGGGGGTGACATGTTCCCGATACGCCGCAAGCGAACGAGGTTTTAAGGGAGCGCAAACACAATCGCGCGGTTATGCGATCGTCAGGTCCTCCGACGACCCACCATAACCGCGCGATCAAGGTTGAGTTAGTGCGCGTCCTCGTACGCTTGGACGATCGAGGCGGCAATGCGACCGCGCTCGCTCACGGGGTGTCCGTGTGCCTTCGCCCAGGCGCGGATCTCCGCGCTCTTCTCGCGGGTCATGGCTCGCTGGCCCCCGCCGCCCGCACCACGACGGCGCCCACGGGCCTGCCCGCTGTCCGCGCGCCGCGCGCTGCTGACGAAAGGCGACAGGGCCTCGCGAAGCCGCTTCGCGTTGCCGTCGCTCAGGTCAATCTCATATGACGTGCCGTCAATCGCGAAGGTGACCGTCTCATTGGCCTCGCCGCCATCGAGATCGTCGATGAGAATCACCTGCGTGTGCTTGGCCATCCGGCAATCCTTTCGCAGCCCATAGTTTGATTCGTCAGCCAAACATATACCCGGTTTCCCCTGGCTGACAATTCATGATTGCGGATTCTCAGGAACCTCTGAGTCCGGTGACTTCTCGCGTGGCTCCCGTGCCGTGCGGAGGCCCGCCGCGTCGGAACGTACCAACTTTACGATGCCGTAGACGGCCGCGCCGGCGACGACCGCGGAAGGTATCAAGGCGGACAATACCTCTGTCATTCTGCCTCGCTCGTGCCGGGGGTGTCATTAGGTGCACCCGAGGAAATTCCGAGGACGTGGCAAGGCCGCCGGCCTCTTGCCGGGCCGGGCGCCCTGATACGACCATAGCGCCGGGAGGGACCAGGCGTGCCTTCCGGGGTGCCCCTGGAGGGCCGGGGTAATCCCTCGTCTCTCCAGCGGCCTTACCGGATGCACTCGAATCGTACCCAGAATGCCGACCCCACCGGTCACCGATCCTGGGCCGTCCCGCCGTTTCAGCCGCTTGCGCACTTCCCGGGCGGCGGCGGGCGGCGGGGCCGCACGCCCCCGGGTTCCCCCTAGTCCAGGCCGTAGCCGCTGGTGAGCGGCTTGCCGACCAGGACGAACAGGCACGGACGGACAAGTGCGAAGCGGCAAACACGTCCTGCGGAAAAGGCCGGACCGAGGACGTACGCCGTTGAAGCCCGGGTGAAACGAGGAGCCCGTGTCACGGCGGCCGGATCTTCACAAGGGGGCCCGGCACCCTTCTCGTACGGCGCGCACGGCTCGCGGGATATACGCGCAAGCAGATCGGCACAGCCCGGAAGCCTCGTAAAAAGAGAGGACCGGCCGGTTCCATCAAGATCGACGGGCGGGAGGTCTGAAGATCGAAAAAAGGAGCGGGGGCACAATCACGTGGACGGCCCGGACGGTCGTGGCGTCAGAGTTTCCCACGGCCAAACGATCCCCGCATTCCGCGGACGCCGCCTGCGGCCGGGTAGAGCGGGTGGGGATCCGGGAGCGCCATAACGGCCTGTGGGGCTCCATACGGCCCCATAAGCGCCCCTGACGGTTCCTTAAGCCGCCCGTGGGCGGATATGACCCGGGCGGGACGGCGGGGGCGACTCTTAAGGATTGGCGCCGGGGGCGGCCTCGCGGTCATTGGGCACCTCTCGGGACGGTGAACCCAAGCATGGCATGTCCGGGAGGCACCGCAAGGTTTTTCCGTCACAGCGGGGTGAGCGGGCGGTGCGGACGGACCATAGCGACCCATAGAAAAACGGGGCCGATGGTCCGTTCCATCGGCCCCGTCTGTCGTCGTTACTTGACCTTGACCACTACGGTGTTGGCGACCTTGTCATGCAGCGCCTGATGCAGCGGCTTGTCCCACAACAGCCACAGCACGTTCAGAAGGGAGGCGAGGCTCGCGAGGTAGCTGATAACGGGAATCCACTGCAGGAACTCGAAAACGTAGAGCACGCCGGCGCGCTTGAGCGCCGCGTCCTGGGGAAGCCCGCCCGCGTCGAGAGTGCCTCCGACCGGAACGACCTTGATTCCCATGACTTTCTTGCCGAGCGTCTGCCCCTGCGCCCGCAGCATGAGGAATTCGTAGGCGACCATGACGAGGCCGCCCAGGATCGCCGTGAGCAGTGACGCGAGGAAGTAACCGCTTCCGGTGGTGAACACCCCCGTCGTCGGGTCGATGCTCGCGTTGGTGACGACGATCCCCGTGATCACGAGCGTGATGATCGCGAAGGGGATGCCGACGATCACGCCGTCGATGATGCGGGCGACGAGGCGCTGCCACCACTCCGCGAGCGGGGCCGGGGCACCGGGGGGAATCGGCCCCGAGGCCGCGTACGGCTGGCCGAAGCCGGGCTGACCATAGCCCTGCTGGCCGTACTGCTGCTGCCCGTAACCGGGCTGCTGGCCCTGCTGGGCGGCGTAGCCCTGCTGCTGACCCTGCTGCTGGCCGTAGCCGCCCTGGGCGGGGTCGTAGCCGGGCGGCTGCTGCGGGCCCGTGTGTTGCCCGCGATAGCTGACGACCGTGACGTCTGGGTCGTAGTCCTGGGGCTGTCTGTCCGTGTTGTACCCGGGGTTCGATGACGGCGGTGGCGTTCCGTCCGACTCGTCCTGGGGGTACGGCGGCTGTCCGGTGCTCACCGTGTCACCTCGTTTCGAAGACGCATGCGCCGAACGTCTGTAGCACACGCTGATATTGCCAAAAGTAGCGACAGGTGTATCAACAGTCACCTTTGCAGCAGTCGACAACCACCGTCAAGATCGGCGATCAATGCCCATCAATGGTGATCAATGCGGTCGAGGTGCAGCAACATCCGGGTGTTCCCCAGCGTGTTCGGCTTGACGTGCTCCAGGTCGAGGAACTCGGCGACGCCCTCGTCGTACGACGCGAGCAGTTCCGCGTACACCTCCTGGGAGACTGGGGTGCCCTGGATGGGCGTGAAGCCGTGCCTGGCGAAGAACTCCACCGCGAAGGTGAGGCAGAAGACCCTCCGCACACCGAGGTCCCTGGCGGTCTCGATGAGCGCGGCGACGATCCGGTGGCCGATGCCCCCGCCGCGTGCCGCGGGGTCCACCGCGACGGTCCTGATCTCGGCCAGGTCCTCCCACAGCACGTGCAGCGCGCCACAGCCGACGACCTGCCCGCCCGTCTCGGCCACCCAGAACTCCTGGACGTCCTCGTACAGCGTGACCGTGCTCTTCTTGAGCAGGCGGGGACCGACGCCCGAATACGCGTCGACGAGGCGCCGGATCGCCCGGACGTCCGGCGTCCTGGCCCGGCGCACCGTCACGGCCGTGGCACCCGACTCACTGGATGTCTGCGCGGCGACCTGCTCCATGACCGGCCAGCCTAGCCGGACCGCGGCCGATCCCACGCGGTCGGTACGGATCGCGCCGCTACGGATAACGGTCATGTCCAAACACGACACCCGACACGATGCTTGACCCTGCGTAGCCATCAGGATACGGACGGATGCACGGCCGCGCCCTGAGGTGACTGTTCCGGTTCGTCCCACTTTTTTCATCCGCCCGAGCTGCACGGCCAATGCCTTAGATCGCTCTAAACCCAGGTGAACGCGGACGCATCACTACCGTTCCCGTGACCCGACCGTGATCGTTTGGTTGTCAAACGTAGACGGGTTTCGGAGTTCTGGTTGAGCAAGAACTCGCCGTGCACTATCGTCCAGCGACGATGCCGGTCATCGTGAGCGCTCACGGCGACCGGGCGCCGAATCTTCGAAGCACCGAGTGCGAAGGGGAACCGGGGACCCAACTGCAGGATCAGGATCGGTTCGATCTCGGATCGTCAAGGGGTGAATCCGCAAAGGTAGGGCTACTCCGGCCCGAACCCGTCAGCTAACCCGGTAGGCGCTCAGAGGTGCCCCGCCGTACGGCCCCGTCTCGACGACGGACCCGCCGCGGGCACATGTGGGAGAGGAGCTCGGTTGCGCATGCGTGGAGGACGGCCGGCGGGCAGGCACGCCCGCGGCCGAGGGTCCGGATCCGGCACGGCCGGTCCGGGTGCCGTCCGCCGCTTGGCGTTCGTCGGCGTCGCGATCACCGCGATCACGTTCGGCGCCCCGGTGGTCCGCGCCACCGCCGACCCCAAGCCGAGCCTCAAGGAGCTCACCGCGCAGGTCGAGAGCCTCTACACCGAGATCGAGACCCTCACCGAGCAGTACAACGGCGAGCGCGTGCGCCTGAAGGCGGCCGAGCGGTCCGCCGACCTCGCCAAGAAGAACCTCGCCAAGAGCGAGGCCGAACTCGAGGTCCGCCGGCAGAAGGCGAGCGCCCTCGCGCAGCACTCCTACATGACCAACGGGCTCGGCAACGCGCTCGTGCTCATCGACAGCGACGCCGACCCGCGGCGATACCTGGACCAGGCCTCCACGACGTACGCGCTGGAGCTGCAGGAGAGCCAGGAGGTCGCCGAGGTCACCAAGGCCATGGACGCCGCCGCGCGGGCCAGGGAGAGCGCCTCCGCCCGGCAGGCCGAGGTCAAGAAGCTCCTCAGCGGCCTCGACTCACGGCGCGACAAGATCACCAAGCTGATCAAGAAGACCGAGAGCAACCTCTACCGGCAGGTCTCCCGGACGGTCGGCGCCGAGACCCGCAGCAGGATGTCGTTCCCCATCGTGGGCGACGGCAAGGCCGCCCAGGCGGCGCGCTGGGCCCTCAAGCAGCAGCTCAAGCCGTACGTGTGGGGCGCCGAGGGGCCCGGCTCCTTCGACTGCTCGGGCCTGGTCATGGCGGCTTACCAGTCCGTCGGCATCAGCCTGCCTCACTACACGGGCGACCAGTGGACGGCCGGCACGCACATCTCCCGCGACCAGCTTCGCCCCGGCGACCTGGTGTTCTTCTACCCCGACCTGCACCACGTGGGCATCTACATCGGCGGTGGCTACATGATCCACGCGCCGCGCACGGGAGACGTCATCCACATCGCGAAGATCGCCGGGCGGCCGTTCGCGGGAGCGGTGCGCGTCGCCGACTGAGCCCTTCCTCGCCGGAGGGCGTCGCGGACGCGGTCAGATGAGGCGGCGGCGCGCCGCCCAGGCGACGGCCTCGATCGCGGTGGCGACGCCGATCCGGTCGCAGATGCATCGCAGCCGGCGCCGCACGGTGCGCCCGCTGACGTCGAGACTGCGGCCCACCCGGTCGGCGGTCACGCCCTTGGCCAGCTCCGCGAGGAGAAGCAGATCCTCTTCGGTGAGACCGGCACGCTCAAGGTCCGAGGCGAGATTGTCACCTCGGTAGACGACCTCGGGAACACCCATCGTCCGCCCTCCCCCACGACGATGCTTCGTCGGCCCACCCTTCAGGGACGGTAAACGCCTGCCATGAAGGTCGTCAAGGTTCGGAGTCGAGCCTCCGGCCGTACGCCGCCTCTGTAGCGGAACGGGCCGTGGGCCATCGCCTTTCCTTCGCCTCCCTTACGCACTTCCAGGTGCCTTCTTACCGGAAGAGAGCAGCTCTCCTTACGCTCCTTGCCACGCCGGAAGGACACGCCGGAAGGAGAGGAACTCATGAGAGCACTGGTGGCACGGGATGGAGCCGTGCGGGTCGTCGAGGTGGCAGAGCCCGAGCCGGGGCCGGGGCAGGTGCGGATCAGGGTCGAGGCGGCGGCCGTGAACCCCGTCGACCTGTTCACGGCCGCGGGCGCCCTCGCCGACGGCGGGCTCATGCCGCACCTGGAGACGTACGCACTCGGCTGGGACGTGGCAGGCGTGGTCGATGGGACCGGACCGGGAGTGACGGGCGTACGCCCGGGCGAGCGGGTCATCGGGCTGTCGGACCGGCTGACGGAGCCGCTCAAGACCCAGGCGGACCTGGTCGTGCTGGACGAGACGGCCGTCGCGCCCGCGCCCGCCGGGGTGGCCGCGCCCGAGGCGTCGACGCTGCCGCTGAACGCGCTCACCGCCGTCCAGGCGCTCGATCTCGCCGGGCTCGCCGAGGGTGAGACCCTGCTCGTCACGGGAGCGGCCGGTGGCGTCGGCGGCTATCTCGTGGAGCTGGCCGCAGCACGGGGGCTCAGGGTCGCCGCGGTCGCCGCGCCCGGCGACGAGGCACTCGTCCGGGGCTTCGGCGCGGAATGGTTCGTCCCGAGGGGCGCCGACCTGGCCGCGGCCGTCAGAGCCGTCGTTCCCGGCGGCGTGCACGGCCTGGTGGACGCGGCGGTCGTCGGCCTGCCCGCGCTGGACGCCGTGCGCAACGGGGGCGCGTTCGTCGCCGTCGTCGCGGGGCAGGCCCCCGTCCCGCTGCGCGGCATCCGGGTCCCGACGGTGTTCGTCCGCGCCGACGCGGCCCAGCTCCGGGACGTCGCGAAGCTCGCCGAGGCGGGACGGCTGAGCATGCGGGTCGCCGGCACCTATCCGCTGGAGCGGGCGGCCGAGGCGCACGAACGCCTGCGGAGAGGCGGCCTGCGCGGCCGGTTGGTCCTGCTGCCCTGATTCGCCTACGCCGCTACGCCTGTCTCGGCGCACGGCTGTGGGCCGGACGGTCATACCGTCCGGCCCACCCTCAGGAGATCAGGCGCGGCCGAGCAGCTCGCGCACCCGGTCGCGGCCCACGGCCAGCAGCAGCGTGGGCAGCCGCGGGCCGGTGTCGCGGCCGACGAGCAGCCGGTAGAGCAGAGCGAAGAAGGCGCGCTGGGCGGCCTTCAGCTCGGGCGTGGCCGCCTTGGCGTCCATGTCGAGCCCGGCCTGCACCTTCGGCACGCCGTACACGAGCGTGGTCAGCCCGTCGAGCGACCAGTGCTCGTCGAGGCCCTCCACCAGCAGGCGCAGCGACTCCCGGTCCTGCTCGCCGAGCGTGTCGAGCAGCTCCTTGTCGGGCGTCTCGCGCACCTGCGTCCGCTCCTCCGCGGGCACGTACGTGTTCACCCAGTGCTGGGCGCGGTCGAGCCGCGGCCGCAGCTCGTCCAGCCCGGAGATCTCCGGGTCGAACGCGCGCAGGATGCGCAGCGTCTGCTCCTCGTGCCCGGTGGCGATGTCCACGACCGAGGCCAGGGTCCGGTAGGGCAGCCGCCGCGGCGTCTCCGGCAGGACCCGGGAGGCGGTGCTCGACGCGCGGCGGTAGGCCGCCTGGTCGGCCGGCAGCGCCGTGCCGTCCTGCACCTTCCTGGTCAGCGTGTCCCACTCGTCGTACATGCGCTGGATCTCCTGGTCGAAGGAGACCTTGAACGACTGGTTGGGACGGCGGCGGGCGTACAGCCAGCGCAGCAGCGCGGGCTCCATGATCGACAGAGCGTCGGCCGGGGTCGGCACGCCACCCTTGGAGCTGCTCATCTTGGCCATGCCGCTGATGCCGACGAAGGCGTACATCGGCCCGATCGGCTGCGGGGCGTCGAACACCTCGCGGACGATCTGGCCGCCGACGACGAACGACGAGCCCGGCGAGCTGTGGTCCACGCCCGACGGCTCGAAGACCACGCCCTCGTAGGCCCAGCGCATCGGCCAGTCGACCTTCCACACCAGCTTGCCGCGGGTGTGCTCGGACAGCAGGACGGTCTCACCGTGGCCGCACACGCAGGTGTACGACATCGCGGTGGTCTCGTCGTCGTACGACGTGACCGTGGTCAGGTCGCGGTCGCAGACCGAGCAGTAGGGCTTGTAGGGGTAGTAGCCCCCGGCGCCGGAGCCGTCGTCCTCGCTCGCGGCCCCCGAGCCCTCCAGGGCCGCGGCCTCGTCGGCGTCCGTGACCTCCTTGGCCTTGGCCTTCTTGGTGCGGTACTGGTCGAGGATCGCGTCGATCCTCCGCCGCTCGCGCATGGCGAGCAGCACCTGCTCCCGGTACGCGCCGGAGGTGTACATCTGCGTCTGGCTGATGCCGTGGAACTCCACGCCGAGCTCGTTCAACGCGGCGATCATCGGCGCCTTGAAGTGCTCGGCCCAGTTCGGGTACTCGCTGCCGGGCGGGGCCGGGACGGTGGTCAGCGGCTTGCCGATGTGCTCGTTCCAGGCGGGGTCGATGCCCACAGGAACCTTGCGGAAGCGGTCGAAGTCGTCCCACGAGATGATGTGCACGCACTCGTGGCCGCGGCGCCTGATCTCGTCGGCCACCAGGTGCGGGGTCATGACCTCGCGGAGGTTGCCCAGGTGGATCGGGCCGGACGGGCTGAGGCCGGACGCGCAGACGACGGGTTTGCCCGGTGCGCGCCGTTCAGCCTCGGCGATGACCTCATCGGCGAAACGCGCCACCCAGTCGGCGTCCATCACGTCAGTCCTCTCTGAACGGGATCCTGCCTTCTATGGTCCCGTACGCGAGGGAGTCGTCAGGACGCGTTACGGGCGTAGACCAGCCGCAGGCCGATCAGTGTGAGCCAGGGCTCGTGCACGTCGATCGTACGGGCCTCGCCGATGACGAGCGGCGCACCGGTGCCCGTGGCGACCACGGTGACGTCGTCGGGGTCGGAGGCCAGTTCGGCCGTCATCCGGTCCACGATCCCGTCGACCAGGCCGGCGAAGCCGTAGATGATGCCCGACTGGAGCGCCTCCACCGTGTTCTTGGCGATCACCGACCGCGGCCGGACCAGCTCGACCTTGTGGAGCTGGGCCCCGGCCGTGGCCAGCGCGTCCACCGAGATCTCCAGGCCGGGCGCGGTCACCGCGCCGACGTACTCGCCCCGGGCCGAGACGGCGTCGAACGAGGTGGCCGTGCCGAAGTCCACGATCACGCACGGCCCGCCGTACAGGGTGGTGGCGGCGAGCGCGTTCACGATGCGGTCGCTGCCGACCTCCTTGGGGTTGTCCATCCGGACCGGGACGCCGGTGCGCACGCCGGGCTCGACGACCACCGCAGTGACGTCGCCGTAGTAGCGCCGGGACATCTCCCGCATCTCGTTGAGCACCGACGGGACCGTGGAGCAGATCGCGATGCCGCTGATGTCGGCGTCCTTGAGCAGCGGCGACTGCCCGAGCAGACCCTGGAGCACCACCGCGATCTCGTCCGCCGTACGGCGGGGGTCGGTGGCGATCCGCCAGTGCTCGATCACCTCTTCACCCTCGAACAGGCCCAGCACCGTGTGGGTATTGCTGACGTCGATGGTGAGCAGCATTCCCTGATTATGCCTCACGAAGATCCAGGCCCAGATCGAGTGCCGGAGCCGAGTGGGTGAGCGCGCCGACGGCCAGGTAGTCGACCCCGGTCTCGGCCACCGCGCGCGCCGCGTCCAGGGTCAGGCCGCCGCTCGACTCCAGCCGGGCCCGCCCGGCCACCAGCCGTACGGCCTCGGCGAGCTGGTCCACGGTGAAGTTGTCGAGCAGGATCTCGTCGGCGCCCTCGGCCAGGACCGGCTCGATCTGGTCGATGCGGTCCACCTCGACCTCGATCGGCAGGCCGGGGAAGGCCTGCCGTACGGCCCGGAACGCCTCGGCGACGCCTCCGGCGGCGACGACGTGGTTGTCCTTGATCAGCGCGGCGTCGTGCAGGCCCATCCGGTGGTTGACCCCGCCGCCCGCCCGTACGGCGTACTTCTCCAGGGCGCGCAGCCCCGGCAGGGTCTTGCGGCTGTCGCGGATGCGGGCGCCGGTGCCCTCGACGGCGTCCACCCAGCGGCGGGTCTGGGTCGCGATGCCGGACAGGTGGGTGAGGAAGTTGAGCGCGGTGCGCTCCATCGTGAGCAGGTCCCTGGTCGCGCCCCGCACGGTCATCACCACGTCGCCGGGGCGCACCCGGTCGCCGTCCGCGGCGTGCCGCTCGACCTCGACCTGTCCGGCGGCCTGCCGGAAGACGGTCTCGGCCACGGCCAGACCCGCGACCACGCCCTCCTTGCGGGCCACCACGTCGGCGACGGCCCGCTGGTCGGCGGGGATGGTCGCGACCGAGGTCACGTCCTGTCCCCCGGCCAGGTCCTCCTCCAGCGCGGCGCGGACGAGACCGAGCACGGCGTCCGGGTCGAGTCCGGCCTTCTCCAGCTCGGTCCGCGGTTCCTCGTGAGGCGTGTACGTCAAGGTCAGTCCCTCCGCCGTCAGGGCGATGTCGATGTGCGCCCGCCAGTGGGCGTCGTCGCGGTCGGGGTGGTCCTCCCGCCAGTGCGAGCCGCGGGTCTCCTCACGCACGGCCGCCGCGGCGACCAGTGCGGAGGCCACCGTGAGGAGGTTGGTGGCCTCCCACGACTCGGTGCAGGGCTCGACCGCGACCGGCGTCCAGCGGGCGTCGGACAGCGCGCGGGCGACCTGCGCGAGACTCCGGTCGCTGCGCAGCACCCCGGCGCCCCGGCTCATGTGGCTCTGGATCCTCGGCCGCGTACGCGGGTCCACCAGGCCCTCGGGCCGTTCGTCGGCCGGGGCGGGCTCGCGCGGGGTGAGCTCCTTCGCGGCCAGGTCGGCGGCGATGCGCTCGCCGTAGACGAGCCCCTCCAGCAGGGAGTTGGAGGCCAGCCGGTTGGCGCCGTGCACGCCCGTGCAGGCCACCTCTCCGCAGGCGTACAGGCCGGGCACGCTGGTCCTGCCGTACAGGTCGGTGCGCACGCCGCCGCTCGCGTAGTGGGCGGCCGGGGCGACGGGGATGGGCTCGGTGACGGGGTCGATGCCGTGCTCGCGGCAGACGGCGAGGATCGTGGGGAACCTGGAGCGCCACTTCTCCTCGCCGAAGTGGGTGGCGTCGAGGTAGACGTGGTCGGCGCCGGTCCGCGCCATCTGGCGCATGATCGCCTTGGCGACCACGTCGCGGGGCGCGAGGTCGGCCAGCTCGTGGACACCCTGCATGAAGCGCTCGCCGGTCGCGTCGATCAGCACGGCGCCCTCGCCGCGCACGGCCTCGGAGACGAGGGGCTGCTGGCCGGTCGAACCCTCCCCCAACCACAGGACCGTGGGGTGGAACTGCACGAACTCGATGTCCCTGACCACCGCGCCGGCCCGCAGAGCGAGCGCCACGCCGTCCCCGGTGGACACGACGGGGTTGGTGGTGGCCGCGTAGACCTGGCCCATGCCGCCGCTGGCCAGCACCACGGCCCCGGCCCGTACGGCGCCGACGCCGTCGCGCGCGCCCTCCCCCATCACGTGGAGCGTGACCCCGCAGGCGTGGCCCTCGGCGTCGAGGAGGAGGTCGAGGGCGAGGGCGTGCTCGATGACCTCGATGCGGGGCTCGGCCAGCACCGCCTCGGCCAGGGCCCGCTGCACCTCGGCGCCGGTGGCGTCGCCGCCCGCGTGGACGATCCGGTTGCGGTGGTGGCCGCCCTCGCGGGTGAGCTGGAGCTCGCCGTCGGTGTCGCGGTCGAACTCGGCGCCGTGGCTCATCAGCCGCTTCAGCGCGTCGGGGCCCTCGGTGACCAGGACGCGTACGGCCTCCTCGTCGCACAGGCCGACCCCGGCGACGAGCGTGTCCCTCAGGTGCTCGTCGGGGGTGTCCTCGGGGTCGAGGACGGCGGCGATGCCGCCCTGGGCCCACCGGGTCGACCCGGCCGACAAGACGTCCTTGGTGACCACGAGCACCCGCGCCACGGGGTCGAGTTCGACGTGGCGCAGCGCCACGGTGAGGCCGGCGATGCCGGACCCGATCACGACCACGTCGGCCTCGACGGTCCAGCCGGGTGCGGGGGCGGTGAGTCTGCGTGCGAGCGCCACCATGAGGGGATCCCCTTTCGTCATAATGACGATAACGCCCCCCTGGCGATGGTGCAGCCCCGCCCCCTCCTACCACGCCCCGGCCCCACCTCGGGCCCCGGCCCCTCCTGCGAGGGGCCCGCTGCGGCGTCGGTGCAGAGCTGGGCGGTCAGAGTGGCGTAGGCCCATTCCTCCCACCTGTCCTGCGACCAGCCACGGTCCTGCACGAAGAGCAGATACAGCTGCGGGCTGAGCAGGCAGAACAGCAGGTCCGCCGCCATCGCGACGGAGACGTCCGGGCGGGCGCCGGGTTTGCCGGCCAGCGCTTGCGCCGCGGCGTGCTGCACGACGTAGCGCGGATCGGGGCCGTCGGGCCATTGCGCGGCGATCTGCGGGTCGGTGGCCCCGGCGGACGCGATCATCGGCATGAGCGGGGCGACCCGGCCGAGGATCTCACTCGTACCGCGCACGTGCGCGCGCAACTGGCCGGCCGCCGTGGGCTCCGCGCACGCGGCGCGGAACCATTCACGGTCCATGACGGCCACCGGCTCGGTGTCGCCGGCGATGGACGTGTCGACGACGTCCTTGAACAGCGTGCGCTTGTTGCCGAAGACGAAGTAGACCGTCTGGACGGCCACGCCCGCCCGGTCGGCGACCTCCTGCAGGCTCGTCGCCCCATAGCCCTGCGCGACGAAAAGCTCCCGCGCCGCCTGGATGACCTTCTCCCGGGTGCGGCGTGAGCGCTCGGCCCGTTTGTCCGGCCGCTTGACGGTGTCCATGGCGCGAGTATATCTCTAGAGTTCGTTACTAGAGTTTGACTCTAAAGAGATGGAGCGGAGCCATGGACAAGCCGAACGAGACCGAACGGGACCAGGAGGAGGCCGTACGCCGGGAACTGGAGAGGTACTACCGCGCCGGGAAGCCGCCCTGGGACACCGGTGTGACGCCGCCCGAGCTGGTCGCACTGGTCGAGGGGCACGGGGAGAGGCGAGACGCGCTGCCGCCAGGCCGCGCCCTGGAGCTCGGCTGCGGCACCGGAACCAACGCCGTATACCTGGCCCGGCACGGGTGGGAGGTCGTGGCCGTCGACCTCGTCGACCGCGCGATCGAGCAGGCCCGGGAGAAGGCCGCCGCCGCGGGAGCGGCCGTACGGCTGCTGCACGGGGACGCCACCCGGCTCGACGAACTGGACGCCCCCGGCCCCTACGACCTGTTCTTCGACCTGAGCTGCTACTGCGGCATCCCGCCGCACCGCCGTGACGCCTACGCCGCCGGGCTCACCCGCCGCGCCGCTCCCGGTGCACGGCTGCTGATGTTCGGGTACGGCCCAGGAACGCTCGACGACAAGTTCTCCGGCGTCACCGCCGACGAGCTGCGGGCCAGGTTCGCCGGCTGGGAGCTGGTTGACGTCACCCCCGGGACGAACCCGTTCCCCACCTTCTGGTTCACACTGCGCGCCGGGGCGGCCTGAGCCCCCTACAGGGTCAGGACCACGTTGTCGATGAGGCGCGTGGTGCCCACCTTGGCGGCCACGGCCAGGATCGCCTCGCCGCGGTGGTCGTCGCCGACCGGCGCGAACGTCGCGGGGTCGGCCAGGATCAGGTAGTCGAGCAGCAGCGGCGGGTCGAAGCGGGCGGCCTCCTCCAGCACGGCCCGCGCGGCGTCGAGGATCCCGGCCGGTCCGGCGGTCCGGGCCCGCGCCTCGCCCGCCCGCAGCGCCCGCGACAGCGCGAGCGCGGTGCGGCGGTCGGCCTCGGACAGATACCTGTTGCGGCTCGACAGCGCGAGGCCGTCCGGCTCCCGCACGGTCGGGGCGCCGACGATCGACACCGGGACGTCGAGGTCGGCCACCATCCGCCGGATCAGCGCGAGTTGCTGGGCGTCCTTCTGCCCGAAGACCGCGACGTCCGGCCGCACCAGGTTGAACAGCTTGAGCACCACGGTCAGCACGCCGTCGAAGTGGCCGGGCCGGAAGGCGCCCTCGACCACCCCGCCCATGCCGCCGGCCGAGACCTCCACCTGGCGGTCCGGCAGGTACATGTCCTCTGCCGAGGGCGCGAAGACCACGCCCACGCCCTCCTCCTCGCACACCCGGAGGTCGGCGTCGAACGTACGGGGATAGCGGGAGAAGTCCTCGTTGGGGCCGAACTGCAGGGGATTGACGAACACGCTCACCACCACGTGGTCGGCGTGCTCGCGCGCCAGCCGCATCAGCGACCGGTGACCCTCGTGGAGCGCCCCCATCGTGGGGACCAGGGCGATCCTTCCGGGGCCGAGTGCGTCCCTCGCCTTGTCGAGGGCGGCGCGGTCCGCGGCGACGGTCAGGTCCATATGTTCCCTCCCAGGGCATCCAGCAGGCGTTCGGCCGCCTCGGGCTTGAGCAGGCCCGCCGCGAGCGCCCGGTCGGCGGTGAGCCTCGCGAGGGCGACGTACGCGTCCGCGGCCTCGGGGGCGGCCAGGATGAGCGCGTCGACGTGCTTGCGCACCGTGCCCGCGTCGCCGCGGACCACGGGCCCGGTGAGCCCGCTGATGCCGAGGCGCAGCACGTTGTCGAGCGCCGCGCTCAGCAGGGGGCCGAGCATCCGGCCGGGATGCTCCACGCCGATCTTGGCGAGCAGTTCCTGCGACTCGGCGACGAGCGTCACCATGTGGTTCGCGGCGCCGGCCAGGGCGGCGTGGTAGAGCGGCCGGTCCTGGTCGCGATCCACACGGGCTCGCCGCCCATCTCGATCACCAGCGCCTCGGCCACCGGCCGCAGCAGGTCGGGCGCGGTGACACCGAAGGAGCAGCCGTTGAGCCGGGTCAGGTCGTCGCTCCTGCCGGTGAACGTCATCACGGGGTGCAGCGCGAGCGGCAGCGCCCCGGCCTCGGCCGCGGGGTCGAGCACGCCCAGGCCGTACGCGCCGCTGGCGTGCACGAGCAGCTTGCCGCGGAGGTCGGCCCCGGTGGCGGCGAGGCCGGAGACGAGGCCGGGCAGCACGTCGTCCGGCACGGTCAGCAGCACGAGCTCGGACCGCGCGATCACCTCGTCGGGCCTGCTGAGCTTCAGGCCGAGGCGGTCGGCGGCCCGCCGCGCCGACGCGTCGGACACGCCGCTGGCCGCCACCACCCGATGACCCGCGAGCATGAGCGCGGCTCCGAGCACGGAACCGACCCGTCCCGCGCCGAGCACTCCCACGGCGAGCCGCGCCGGGCGGTCACTTGTGTCCATGACGCCTCCCCTCGGTTCAGCGTAGCGGCGGCGCTCCCGCCGGCCCGGGCGTGGCCCAACGGTCGGATTTTGTCCCGTTTCTCACGGGCCTATGTTGAGCCATAAGTACGAAAGTGACTACTTTTCGTTACGCCCTCGGCGTGTCGGTAACCTAAAGCGCCGTGGAGGTCACCTGGCGGGAGGCCATGCGGCGGGCGCTCTACGGCGCGGAGGGCTTCTACCTGCGGGAGCGCCCCGACCGGCATTTCCGCACGTCGGTGCATGTCTCTCCGGTCTTCGCCGAGGCCGTGCTGCGCCTGCTCCTGCGGGTCGACGCCGCCCTCGGCCGGCCCGATCCGGTCGATCTCGTGGACATGGGCAGCGGCAACGGCCTGCTGGCCGCCCGGGTGCGGGCCGCCGCGCCGCCGGACCTCGCGGAGCGGCTGCGGGTCACCGCCGTCGACCTGTCCCCCAGGCCCGGCGATCTCGACCCCCGCGTCGCATGGGAGGCGGAGGCGCCGTACGGGGTCACCGGCCTGGTGATCGCCAACGAGTGGCTGGACAACGTGCCGCTCGACATCGCCGAGATGACGCCGGACGGCCCTCGCCTGGTGCTCGTGGACACCTCGACCGGCGAAGAACGGCTCGGGCCCGCTCCCGGCCCCGAGGACCTGGCCTGGCTGGAGCGCTGGTGGCCGCTGCGCGCACCGGGGGAACGCGCCGAGATCGGCCACCCCCGCGACGAGGCGTGGGCATCGCTGATCACCCGGCTTGCGCGGGGCACGGCGGTCGCCGTGGACTACGCCCATCCGGCCGGGCGGCGGCCCCCGCTCGGCACGGTCGCCGGATATCGCGAGGGCTCGGTGGTGCCGCCCATACCGGACGGTCGTGCGACATCACCGCACACGTGGCGCTGGACGCCTGCGCGGCGGCCGGCGAGCGGGCGGGGCGCGGGCGACCACGCTCACCACGCAGCGGGAGGCGCTGCGCGACCTGGGGCTCACCGGCGCCCGGCCGCCGCTCGCGCTGGCGTCGGCCGATCCCGCCGGGTACGTGCGCGCGCTCGGCCGGGCCTCCCAGGAGGCCGAGCTGATCGACCCGGCCGGTCTCGGCGGCTTCGGCTGGCTCAGCCAGGTGGTCAGACGGTGACCTTGAGCGACTCCAGGCCGCGCATGATGTAGCTGGGCTTCCAGGTGGGCTCCTCGGCGAGCTCGAGCTTGGGCGCCAGCCGCAGCAGGGCGCCGAACGACTCCGCCATCTCGACCCGGGCGAGCGGCGCGCCGAGGCAGAAGTGGATGCCGGCGCCGAACGAGATGTGCGGGTTGTCCGCCCGGCCGAGGTCGAGACGGTCCGGGTCGGCGAAGACCTCGGGATCCCGGTTGGCGGAGCCGAACAGCAGCGCGATCTCCACACCCCGGGGGATCGTCACCCCGCCGACCTCGATGTCCTCCAGCACCCACCGCTCGAACATCTGCGCCGGGGTGTCGTAGCGCAGCAGTTCCTCGACCGCCGTCGGCATCAGGCCGGGGTCGGCGCGCAGCCGCTCCAGCTCACCCGGGTTGCGGAACAGCGCCCACCACCCGCTGCCGGTGGCGTTGACCGTGGCCTCGTGCCCGGCGTTGAGCAGCAGCACGCAGGTGCCGATCAGCTCGTCCTCGGTCAGCCGGTCCCCGTCGTCCACCACCTGGGCCAGCGCCGAGATCATGTCGTCGCCCGGCCGCTCCCTGCGCGCCCTGGCCAGCTCGCGCAGATAGCCGGCGAACTCCGTCGCCGCGCGTACGGCGGTGTGTTGCACCTCCAGGGAGGGGTTCAGCTCATACATTCCGCAGATGTCGGCCGACCAGGGGCGCAGCAGGTGGCGGTCGGCCTCGGGCACGCCCAGCATCTCGGCGATCACGGTGACCGGCAGCGGCTCGGCCACCTCGGCCAGCAGGTCGCCGCCGCCGCGCTCGACCAGTCCCTCGGTCAGCTCGGTCGCGATCTTCCGTACGCGGGGACGCAGCGACTCGACCATGCGGGGCGTGAACGCCTTGGACACCAGGCGGCGCAGCCGCGTGTGGACCGGCGGCTCGACGTCGAGCATCCCGGCCCGGATCACCCGCCAGAACGGTTCCTGGAACTCCGGCTCGGGCTCGCGGCCGAACGCCTCGTGCGTCGCCACGTGCAGGTAGGACCGGCCGAGGCGCCGGTCGCGCAGCAGCGCGTTCACATCCGCGTGGCGGGCGATCAGCCACTGCCCCGTCGGCTCGAAGAAGCTGACCGGCTCGTTGTCGCGCAGGTCACGATAGGCGTCGTAGGGGTACGCGATGAACTCGGCATTCCAGGGATCAAACTTCACAATGGACAACAATACGGATGAAAGACCTCGCCTGGGAGTACGGGCGCACGGGTCCGTCATGGCGTAGGTTGGGGCGATGCCGAAGCGCCGCGAACAGCACCGCAGAGAACCTCGCGAGCTCGGCGAGTTGCCCTACGCCGATCACCTCGAACCGTTCGACGGCCGGCTCGCTCAGGGCGGCGACTACGACACGGTCCTGTTCGACGGGCAGGAGTTCGAGGACGCCGACGCGTCCAACGCCCGGTTCATGGAGTCCGCGTTCACCTCGGTGACGTTCGTCGGCGGCCGGTATCGGCGCGCCCGGTTCTCCGACGTGTGGCTGAACGGCGTGCGCTGGGTGGGCGGCGACCTCACCGAGTCCACCTGGGCGGACGCCGAGATCATCATGAGCGCCCCGGCCGGCACGGCGCTGCCCGGCGCCGAGATGAACCATGTGACCTTCCACCGCTGCAAGCTCGACTCGGTCAACCTCCGCGCGCCGACCTGCGGGAGGTCTCGTTCGTCGAGTGCACGCTGCGCGACGTGGACTTCGCCGGCGCCACGCTGACCGGCGTCGCCTTCCCCGGCTCCACGCTCGAACGGGTGCGCTTCGACAAGGCGCGCATGTCCCGGGTCGACCTGCGCGGCGCCGTGTCCCTGGGCATCTCCGACGGCTACGACGCGCTGCGCGGCGCGACCATCAGCGGCGTCCAGTTGATGGAACTCGCGCCGATGTTCGCCCACATCCTGGGTGTCACGGTCGACAACGGCTGAAGTCGCTCGCATCCACGGCACTTGCGGCCGGGGGGCCGTATCGGGTTATAGTGCCGTCCAGGTCATGAGTGCCAGCGTCAAGCCCCGGCTTGCTGGCCGGCAACCCTCGCGCTCGCGGCGGGGTGCCCCGGGTGAGGACCGGGTCCGGCACGAGGTGTGCCGGGCAAGCGCGGGCTCCGCCGTTCCAACGCCATGGCCGGGGTCCCCGACCCCGAGGAGGTTTGGCGTTGTCCGCACTCACCTTCGTCCAGCAGGCCGTCAACCGCATCTCCGAGCCCGTGCGTCTGCCGGCTGTCGTGGGCTCCGACCTTGAGGTGCCCGTCAGGGGCGGCAGGCTCGTGCCGTACGCGAACCTCGACTACGCGGCGAGCGCGCCCTGTCTCGAGCCGGTGAACGCCGCCGTCGCGGCGGCGCTGCCGGCCTACTCCAGCGTGCACCGGGGCGCGGGCTACGCCTCGCAGCTCACGACGGCCAGGTATGAGCAGGCCAGGCACACCGTGCGGGCCTTCGTCGGCGCCCGCCCCGGCGACGCGCTGGTCTTCGTGCGCAACACGACCGACGCCATGAACCTGCTGGCCCGCAGCCTCCCCGAGGGCACCACCGTCGTCGTGTTCGAGACCGAGCACCACGCCTCGCTGCTGCCCTGGCCGAACGCCGTACGGCTCGCGCCGCCCGCCTTCCCCGGCGAGGCGATCCGGGCGGCCGACGAGGCGCTGGCCGCGATCGAGGGCCCGGCCCTGCTCGTCGTGACCGCCGCCTCCAACGTGACGGGCGAGCTGTGGCCGATCGCCGGGCTGGCCCACATCGCCCACCGGCACGGCGCGCGGATCGCCGTGGACGCCGCCCAGTTCGTCCCCCACCGCGGGCTCAACCTCTCCGCGCTCGACCTCGACTACGTGGCCTTCTCCGGGCACAAGCTCTACGCCCCGTTCGGCGCCGGGGTGCTCGTGGGCCGCCCCGACTGGCTCGCCGACGCCGATCCGTACCTGCGGGGCGGCGGAGCCGTACAGGCGGTGGGCGAGACCACCGAGTGGAGCGACGACCCCGAGACGCGGCACGAGGCGGGCACCCCCAACGTGCTCGGCGCCATCGCGCTCGCCGCCGCCTGCGACGCGCTGACCGCGACCGGCTGGACCGCGCTGGTGCGGGAGGAGGAGCGGCTGCTCGCCCGTCTGCGCGCCGGGCTCGCCACGATCCCCGGCGTACGCGAGTTGTCGCTGTGGGGTCAGGACCACCCGCGTGTCGGCATCGTGTCGTTCACCGTCGCCGGCCGTACGGCCCGCGAGGTCGCCGAGGCGCTGTCGGCCGACTGGGGCATCGGCGTCAGGGACGGCAAGTTCTGCGCCCACCCGTTCGTCCGCCACCTCCTCGGCGGCGGTGAGGACGGCGGCTGCGCGGACGGCACGTTCAGCGCCGTACGCGCCTCGGTCGGCATCGGCACGACCACCGAGCACGTCGACCGCCTCATCGAAGCGCTACGCGAGATCGCCGCCGCCTGACGACGGAAGGTCAGGTTGGGGGTCTCGCCTGAGAGGCCCCCAATCAAGCGGCATCCGTCGACTTCTCGCTGACAGGCAAGCGCAGCGTCCGATCACCGAAGTCGACGACCAGATCCAAGCGGGCCCCGAGCGCCTCCACATAGCGAGCGATGACCTCGAGGGATGTGACCTCTCCATGCTCGATCTGTGAGACCCGGGCAACACTCAGACCCATGACAGCCGCGACGTCCTTTTGGCCGAGCCCAAGTTGCTTTCGCGCCTCGGCGAGCTGATGACCGCGCACCTCGGCGAGAAGCTTTCTGGCGCCCTGCTCGATCACGGAAGGGGAGACGCCGGCCTCGTGCAGTTCCCGCTCGAGGTCGGCCCAGTCCCCCGGCACTCTCTGCGGCATGTTCACTCCTCTTCGTCGCTGGTGTAGTCGAGGTAAAGCTGTATGGCCAGGGGGATGTTCTCCTTGTACCACCGGTTCCAGTTCCCGGCTTTGTCGCCGCCCAGCAACAGCAGCGCCGCCCGTGTGGGGTCGAAGGCGAAGATGATCCTGATCTCCGATCGCCCACGCGATCCTGGGCGCAGTTCCTTGAGATGATGCAGGGAGCTTCCCTTGAGCCGGTCGACGAGGGGCCTGCCCAGTGTTGGCCCCTCCTCGCGGAGAGCAGCGACGGCCTGAGCGACCTGAATCGCCGAGTCAAGATCCTCCTTGAGGAGCGTCCTGAACCAGGCGGCATACTCATCTGTGACCTTCACCGTCCATGCCAAGAGCGCCTCCTGGAATCAAGGCTACCCTTAAGTCGGACAGCAGGCTACTGCCGTCGACAGGAGACGGTGGTCGAGTTCGTCTGATGCCTTCGCCGTCTTCGCTCCTCCATGGCGAGCGTGAAAGCATGGACGGCATGACGACCGAGCAGGAGGGCGCGCGCCGGGAACGCATCGTGGGGATCGGCGCGGGTGCCGACGCCGTGCAGGCGAGGGAGCTGGCCACCGAGGACATGATCCTCAACATCGGCCCGCAGCATCCGTCCACCCACGGCGTGCTGCGGCTGCGGCTCGTCCTCGACGGCGAGCGCATCACGGCCGCCGAGCCGATCGTCGGCTACATGCACCGCGGCGCGGAGAAGCTGTTCGAGGTGCGCGACTACCGGCAGATCATCGTACTCGCCAACCGGCACGACTGGCTGTCGGCGTTCGCCAACGAGCTGGGCGTCGTGCTCGCGGTCGAGCGCATGCTGGGCATGCAGCCCCCGCCCAGGGCGGTGTGGGCGAGGACGCTGCTGGCCGAGCTCAACCGGGTGCTCAGCCACCTGATGTTCCTCGGCAGCTATCCCCTGGAACTCGGCGCGATCACGCCGGTCTTCTACGCCTTCCGCGAGCGGGAGACCCTGCAGCACGTCATGGAGGAGATCTCCGGCGGCCGCATGCACTACATGTTCAACCGGGTGGGCGGGCTGAAGGAGGAGCTGCCCATGGGCTGGCTCGACCGCGTCACCGCCGCCGTCGCGGCCGTGCGGCGGCGGCTGCCCGACATCGAGGAGCTGATCGCCGGCAACGAGATCTTCCTGGCCCGCACCCGCGGCGTCGGCGTGCTCGACCGCGAGACGATCATGCAGTACGGCGTGAGCGGCCCCATCGCGCGGGCCTCGGGCGTCGACTTCGACCTGCGGCGCGACGAGCCCTACCTCGCGTACGGCGAGCTGCCGGTGAAGGTCGTGACCCGGTCGGCCGGGGACTGCCACGCCCGGTTCCAGGTGCTACTCGAACAGGTCAAGGTCTCCCTCGACCTGGCCGACGCCTGCGTCGAGCGCCTGCGGCATCTGCCGCCGGGACCGATCAACCAGCGGCTGCCGAAGGTGCTGAAGGCGCCCGAGGGCCACACGTACGCCTGGACGGAGAACCCGCTCGGCCTCAACGGCTACTACCTCGTGTCGCGGGGCGAGAAGACGCCGTGGCGGCTCAAGCTGCGCAGCGCCTCCTACAACAACATCCAGGTGCTGCGGGAGATGCTGCCGGGCAACCTGGTCGCCGACATGATCGCGATCCTGGGCTCGATGTTCTTCGTGGTCGGCGACATCGACAAGTAGATCGAGTCGTCGCGGTCAGGTCTCCCCGGAAGGCTTGCCGGGCACCCGGCAGCAGTGTTCGAGGAACAGCGCCGCGCAGATCAGGATCACGCAGGCCACGAACGACCCGCCGCCGACGAACGCGTCCTGGCGGGGCTTGTCCAGGTCGAGCAGGTCGAGCACGCGCACCACGAACCCGGCGAAGATGCCGCCGAACGCCGCCCCGACGTACGCCGTGGCCTTGGCCAGCGCCGCCAGGCGGGCGACGGCCAGCGGCTCGACCGGCTTGGTGTTCGGGCGGCGCAGGATCCTCGCCCGGGTCAGCCAGCCCGTGTACGCCTCGCCGACGGCCAGCAGCAGCGTGGTGGGGATCGCGGTCCACGGCAGGGTCGGCACCATGGAGTAGAACTGCCGCAGCAGCCCCCAGGTGAGCAGGGCGAACACGACCACGAGACCGACGAGCACGCCGGGATTGCTGGGCTTCACGCGGGGACTCCTCGTCGATCAGGCCGGGGGTTCGATCACGAGGTCGGGCCGCAGCCGCACCCCGCTCTGGTCCATGTCGGCCAGCAGGGCCGCCACCGACCCGCGCCCGGGCAGCACCGCAGCGGGATCGGCCTGCGCCCACGGCACCAGCACGAACGCCCGCTCGTGCGCCCGGGGGTGCGGGAGTGTGAGCTCGGGGTCGTCCGACATGAGGTTCCCGACCGTGATGAGGTCCACGTCGAGCGTCCGAGGGCCCCACCGCTCCCTGCGCTCGCGGCCGAACGCGTTCTCGACGCTCTGCGCGCGGTCGAGCAGCGTACGGGGGTCGAGCATGCTCTCGGCGATCACGACCGCGTTGAGGTATGCGCCCTGCTCGGGACCGCCGACCGGATCGGTCTCGTAAACCGGGGACACCGCCACGAACGTGAGCCCGGGGGCGTCGAACAGCGAATCGACGGCGCCCTGGAGATTCTCGATGCGGCGGCCGAGGTTGCTGCCGAGCGCGATCACGACCCTCATGCGCGACCCCTTCTGATCGTCACCACCACGTCGCCGAACGGCAGCGGGATGGGCGCCGCCGGTTTGTGCACGCTGACCTCCGCCTCCTCGACCAGCTCGTGGGCCAGGCAGGCCGCCGCCAGCCGCTCGGCGAGGGTCTCGATGAGGTTGACCGGCTCGCCCTCCACGATGCGGACGAGCTCCGCCGCCAACGCCCCGTAGTCCACGGTGAGCGTCAGGTCGTCGGCCGCCGCCGCGGGTGCGGTGTCGAACCACAGGGCCACGTCGATCACGAACTCCTGGCCCAGCTCGCGCTCGGCGGGCAGGCAGCCGTGCCTGCCGCGGGCCCGCAGACCCGTCAACCGCACGCTGTCACGACTGGTCGCCGGCCGCGCCGTCACTGCTCCTGATCCTCCTCGTCGTCGTCGCTCTGCAGAACCGGTGAGCCGTGGTAGAGCCACAACCGCCAGCCGGTTCCGGTCCGCACGTAGGTGCTGGAGGCGAGACCCGCCCGGCCGCGAAGCCCGGCTCGTCGGTGTCGGCGGCCGTGAGGATGTTCTCCGCGCAGGTGACCACGGCGACGTCTCCGAGCACGGTCGTCTGCACGTCGGTCAGCACGAACTGGATGTACGGCGTGTTGGCCATGATGAGCGCCCACGAGCGCAGCACCTCCGACCGGCCGGTCAGCATGGGCCAGCCGGGGTGGACGCACATGGCCGGACGTCCCGGGACGTCCTCGATCCAGATCTCCGACATCTTGTCGAGGTCGCCGCTCTCGATGGCGTTGTAGAACGCCTGGTTGAGCTCCTCGATGTCCTTCATGGGCGTCCCTGTCGGCATGTCGTCACCGGCCCTCGTCAGCGTGTCGTACGGCTGCTGCCCTCCACGCGGCGGCCACACGCACCGCGTCGGCGTTCGCCGCCACCCGGTGCACCCGCACGCACCACGCGCCGGCCCGCGCCGCGAGCGCGGTGACGGCCAGTGTGGCGTCGTCGCTGCCGTCGAACGGCCGGGGCTCGCCGTCCGGCCCCGCCAGCAGGCGGCCGAGGAAGCGTTTCCTCGACGCTCCGATCAGCAACGGGCGGCCGAGGCGGTTCAGCTCGCCGATGCCGGCCAGCAGCGCCCAGTTGTGCTCGGCGTTCTTGGAGAACCCGAGGCCGGGGTCGAGCACGATCTGCTCCTCCCGCACGCCCTCGGCAAGCACGGAGTCGACCCGCTTGCGCAACTCCTCCGCCACCTCGGTCACGACGTCGCCGTAGATGGCCCGGCTGTCCATGTCGCGGCTGTGCCCGCGCCAGTGCATCACGACGTACGGCACGCCGGTCGCGGCCACCACCCGTGGCATCGCCGGGTCGGCCAGCCCGCCGCTCACGTCGTTGACGAGCTTGGCCCCGGCCGCGACGGCCGCCTCGGCCACCTCTGCGCGCATGGTGTCGACGCTGACCGTCACGCCCTCCTGGCTGAGCGCGCGGATCACCGGCTCGACGCGGCGCAGTTCCTCCTCCAGGGAGACCCGCGCCGCGCCCGGACGGGTGGACTCGCCGCCCACGTCGACGATGTCGGCGCCCTCGGCCACCAGGGCGAGGCCGTGCTCGATCGCGACGTCGGCGTCGAACCACTGCCCGCCGTCCGAGAAGGAGTCGGGGGTCACGTTGACCACGCCCATGACCAGGCAGCGCCCGAACTCGGGCATACCGGGCACACTCGCTGCGGTCATGGGGTCAAGAGTAGTGCCCCGAGGGTCGATGCCTGTCGGGCAGGAGCGGCGTCCCAATCGGCCGTCGCCCGCGCTCAGCCGCGCAGGATCAGCGACATGGCCTCGGCCCTGGTCGCCTCGCTGGAACGGAAGTCACCCCGGACGGCCGACGTGATCGTCTTGGCGCCGGGCTTGCGCACGCCGCGCATGGTCATGCACATGTGCTCGGCCTCGATAACCACGATCACTCCGCGCGGCTCCAGCACCTGCATCAGGCCGTCCGCGATCTGTGAGGTCATCCGCTCCTGGACCTGCGGCCTGCGGGCGTAGACGTCCACCAGCCTGGCCAGCTTGGACAGGCCGGTGATACGTCCCTTGTCGTTCGGGGTGTAGCCGATGTGGGCCACGCCGTGGAACGGGAGCAGATGGTGCTCGCAGGTGGACATCACCTCGATGTCCTTGACGAGCACCATCTCGTCGTGGTCCGCGTCGAACATCGTGGTCAGCGCGTCCTCGGGCCGCTGGCCCAGGCCGGCGAACTGCTCCGCGAACGCGCGGGCCACCCGGGCCGGGGTGTCCCGGAGCCCGTCGCGATCGGGGTCCTCCCCGATCGCGAACAGGATCTCCCGGACCGCCTTCTCGATCCGGTCGTGGTCGAAGCCAGGGGGCGGCCCCACCATGGGTTCGGCCATGGTCAGGCCTCGTCCCGCTGCGCCGACTGGTCGTTGACCCACGGGGTGGAGCCGGTGCCGCCGGCGGGCAGCGCCGAGCCGTTGCCGTTCGCGCGCTCCTTCGGCGTGATGACCGGAGGACGGTCGGACGGCAGGCGCTTGCCGTATCCGGCGTAGGAGGGACGCTTCTCCTTGGGCACGACGGGCGAGAAGATCTCGAGGACCTGCTCCCGGGAGAGCGTCTCCTTCTCCATCAGTTCGAGCACGAGGTTGTCGAGCACGTCGCGGTACTGGACGAGGATCTCCCACGCCTGGTCGTGCGCGCTCTCGATGAGGCGGCGGACCTCCTCGTCGATCGCCGAGGCGATCTGCTCGGAGTAGTCGCGCTCGTGGCCCATCTCACGGCCGAGGAAGACCTCGCCGTTGCCGCTGCCGAACTTGCGGGCGCCGAGCCGCTCGCTCATGCCGTACTCGGTGACCATGCGGCGGGCGATCGAGGTCGCCTTCTCGATGTCGTTGGACGCGCCGGTGGTGGGCTCGTGGAAGACGAGCTCCTCCGCGGTGCGGCCGCCGAGCAGCATGGCGAGCTGGTCCATCATCTCGGACCGGGTCGCGAGGAACTTGTCCTCCATCGGCAGCGTCATCGTGTAACCGAGGGCGCGGCCGCGCGACAGGATCGTGATCTTGTGGACCGGATCGGAGTTGGGAAGCGCGTGGGCCACCAGGGCGTGGCCGCCCTCGTGGTAGGCGATGATCTTCTTCTCCTGGTCCGACATGACCCGGGACTTGCGCTCGGGACCGGCCATCACGCGGTCGATCGACTCCTCGAGAGTCGACATCGTGATGAGCTTCTGATCCTGGCGGGCGGTCAGCAGGGCCGCCTCGTTGATCACGTTCGCGAGGTCGGCGCCGGTGAAGCCGGGGGTCCTGCGGGCGATCACGTCGAGGTCGACGTCCTGCGCGAACGGCTTGCCGCGGCCGTGGACGCGCAGGATGCCCTTGCGGCCCTCCAGGTCGGGCCGGTCGATGACGACCTGCCGGTCGAAACGGCCGGGGCGCAGCAGCGCGGGGTCGAGGATGTCGGGGCGGTTGGTCGCGGCGATGAGGATCACGCCGCCCTTGACGTCGAAGCCGTCCATCTCGACGAGGAGCTGGTTCAGCGTCTGCTCGCGCTCGTCGTGGCCGCCGCCGAGGCCCGCGCCGCGGTGCCGGCCGACGGCGTCGATCTCGTCGATGAAGATGATCGCCGGGGCGTTCGCCTTGGCCTGCTCGAACAGGTCGCGGACGCGGGAGGCGCCGACGCCGACGAACATCTCGACGAAGTCGGAACCGGAGATCGAGTAGAACGGCACGCCCGCCTCACCCGCGACGGCGCGGGCGAGCAGGGTCTTGCCGGTGCCGGGCGGGCCGTACAGCAGCACGCCCTTGGGGATCTTGGCGCCGATCGCCTGGAACTTGGCCGGGGCCTGGAGGAACTCCTTGATCTCCTGGAGCTCCTCGATGGCCTCGTCGGCCCCCGCGACGTCGGCGAACGTCGTCTTCGGGGTGTCCTTGGTGATCAGCTTCGCCCGCGACTTGCCGAAGTTCATGACCCGGGAGCCGCCGCCCTGCATCTGGTTCATGATGAACAGGAAGATCAGGACGATGATGATGATCGGCAGGAAGCTGACCAGCAGGCTGACGAGGAAGTTCTCCTTCGGCACCTCGACGGTCCAGCCCCCGGAGGGCTTGGCCTGGTCGAGCGCCTGCGTGAGCTGGACGCCCTGGCCCTCGACCCAGGGGGCCTGGATGCGGGTGACCCCCTGCTTGCCGCCGGCGTCGATCGGCTTGTTCAGCGTCAGTTCGACACGCTGGTCCTTGTCGACGACCACCGCGTTCTTGACATTGCCCTGCTGGATCTGCTGGACGACCGTCGAGGTGTCAGCGGTGGTGTAGTTGCCGTCTCCGCCGAACATCGTGGTGACGAGCAGGAGAAGCAATACGATGCCCAGGATCCACAGCAGTGGGCCACGTGTAAATCGCTTGAGATCCATCCGTTGCGGAACCCCGGCGGGCCCGTCCCTTCCTGACCAAGGCCTGCCCCGGGAAACCCCGGGGTCGCGGCATCCCTTACCGCTCCTTCTGGCTACCGCGGGCCGGCCAAGCGGCCTCCCACGGATATCCGAAGGTACACCCGGCAGCCGCGGCGGGTAACTGCCCGAGCGGCTCCGGCTTTGCCTTTCCAACGTACGTCAGCCAACCCCGTGTTCCCCGACCTGGCGCCCAATAACGCACGATTCGAGGGTCACTTCGCTAAGGGCTTACTCCCCTGCGTGGCCGGGAGGAATCCGGACCCCGTAAAAGTTGGCCCGGCGAAGCCGGGACAGCCCAGAGCGCCAAGCGCTCACGACTTTGCTCCTTCCGCTGACCGGTTAGGCAAAGCGCTCGTAAAATGCGAACATGCGTACGGCATATAAGGTGCGGGTCTACCCCACCGCCGAACAAGCCGCGGTGCTGAACCGCACGTTCGGCTGCGTACGCCTGGTCTGGAACACGGTCCTGGCCTGGCGGCAGGCCCGCTACCGGGTCGAGGGCGTGACGACCTCCTACGCGCAGACCGACAGGTATCTGACCGAGCTGAAACGCGACGGCGGCCACGACTTCCTGTACGAGGTCTCCAGCGTCCCGTTGCAGCAGACGTTGCGGCACCAGCACACGGCGTTCGTGAAAGATCCTCAACCCGCGCCATCTGGAGCGTAAGGCCAAGAATCTGGCCCGGTACCAGCGGCGCATGGCCAGAAAGCAGCGTGGGTCGAACAACCGGGCCAAGGCCAGGGCGAAGGTCGCCCGCGCCCACACCAAGGTGCGGGACGCCCGCGCCGACTTCCTGCACCGCACCTCCACCCGGCTGGTCCTCGACCACGACCTGGCCGCTGGTCGAGCGGTGTCTGCCTGTGGAGCTGACGTGAGTCCGCAAGGGTCCTCCCTTCGGCGGTCGGCGGCGAAGCAGGAAGCCCAACCCGCGAGGGCGGGAATCCCGGTCCTTCAGCTTTAGGGCCGGGAGGAAGTCAATCCCCTCCGTACACATGAGGCGCAAGAGTCCCGATGAACGGCAGGTTGCGATACCGCTCGGCGTAATCGAGCCCGTACCCGATGACGAACTCGTTGGGGATGTCAAAACCGACGTAACGGACGTCCAACTCCACCTTCACCGCGTCCGGCTTGCGCAGCAGAGTGCAGATCTCCACGGACGCCGGGTTGCGCGACTTCAAGTTGTTCATCAGCCACGAGAGGGTCAGCCCGGAGTCGATGATGTCCTCGACCACGAGCACGTGCCGGCCGGCGATGTCGGTGTCGAGGTCCTTCAGGACCCGCACGACGCCGGACGAAATGGTTCCCGCACCGTACGAGGAAACGGCCATCCAGTCCATCTGCACGGGCACGTGCAGCGCGCGGGCGAGGTCGGCCATGACCATGACCGCTCCCTTGAGCACGCCGACGATCAACAGTTCCCTGCCGGCGTAGTCGGCGTCGATCTGGCCCGCCAGTTCTCTGATCTTCTCCTGTAGCTCCTGCTCCGAGATGAGGACTCTGGAGAGATCCTTGCCCATGTCGGCTGCGTCCACCTGGGGTTTTCCTTACGCGAGCGAGAGGTTGTCCACGGCGAAGACAAGGGTGCCACAGCGCCTGACCACCCCTACCCCCCCGGGTAGGTCCACTCCCTTCTGCCCGTGCCAGCCGGTCACCAGCCGCTCGACGGCCTCGATGTGCACCGCCGCGAGCGCGGCGGCGTGCGCCCCGGCCTCCACGGCCGCCCGCTGGATGACCCTCCGCCGCACCGCCCCCGGCACGTCCGCCAGCACGGACACGTCCAGTTCCCCGCCGGGACCGCGCGACTTCGCGTGGACGGCGTCCGCCCACTCGTCCAGGGCGTCGGCGTCGTCCCTGCACAGCCGCGCCGTACGGGCCAGCGCCTCGGCGATCCCCGGTCCCAGCGCGGTCTCCAGCGCCGGGAGGGCGTCGCGCCGCACCCGGACCCTGGTGTACGCGGGATCGTCGTTGTGCGGGTCGTCCCAGGGCCGCAGGCCGAGGGCGTCACAGGCCTGCCTGGTCCGCTCCCGGCCGAGTCCCAGCAGGGGGCGCCGGTAGATCCCGGAGACCTCCGCCATGCCGGAAAGCGACCGCGTGCCGCTGCCGCGGGCCAGGCGCAGCAGCACGGTCTCCGCTTGGTCGTCGCGGGTGTGGCCGAGCAGGACCGCGGCGGCGCCCAGCCGCTCGGCCGCGGCGGTCAGCGCGGCGTAGCGGGCCTCCCGCGCCGCGGCCTCGGGCCTCCGGCCGTGCCGACCGTGACGGTCAGCGCCTCGGCCGGCTCGAGACAGAGCGAGGGCGCGAGCCGTACGACGTCGCGGGCCCGGCCGGCCGAGCCCTCCTGCAGGCCGTGATCGACGGTCAGCAGCCCGGCGCGCAGGCCGAGGCGCGGGGCCGCGAAGCCGGTGGCCGCCGCCAGCGCCAGCGAGTCGGCGCCGCCGCTGCAGGCCACGAGGACGAGCGCGCCGGACGACCCCCGCGCCCCTCCTGGGGCAGTGAGGTCCGCGAGCGACAGCCGTACGGCGCGGCGGACGTCGGCGACGGCGGGATGCGGGCCCATGCGGCCATTCTGGCCGCCCGGGGCGGGTGTGGGGAAACGGGCGTCCGACGGGTCCGGGCAGGTGGGCGGGAATCAGGCGGAGGCCAGGACCCGGGACATCCAGGCGTGCGGGTCGGCGATCTCCCCGCGGTCGGGCAGGGTCTCCGGCGAGGTCCAGACCTTGTTGAACGACTCCATGCCGGCCTCGTCCACGACCGTGCGGACGAAGTGGGAGCCCTCGGCATACTGCTTCATCTTCAGCTCGATGCCGAGCAGCCGGCGGACGAGCTGGTCGAAGCGCGAGCCGCCCTCGCGGCGGCGCTGGAACTTGGCGCGGATCTCGGCGACCGACGGCACGACGGACGGGCCCACGGCGTCCATGACGTAGTCGCCGTGCCCCTCCACCAGCGTCATCACGGCCGTCACGCGGTCGAGCACGGCCTTCTGCTCGGGCGTCTGGATGGCCTCGATGAGGTTGCCCTCGCCACCCCTGAAGGCGTCGGCCACGGCGTCGGAGGCGGCGCGCAGGCGCTCCAGCAGGGTCGCCAGGTCCATCTCGGACGCGAGGAGGAACTCGGTCATCTGGCTGCGGACGTACTCGCGGAGCCAGGGGACGCCGGTGAACTGCACCCGGTGGGTCTCCTCGTGCAGGCACACCCACAGGCGGAAGTCACGGGGATCGACGCCCAGCTCGCGCTCGGCGTGCACGATGTTGGGCGCCACCAGCGTCAGACGGCCGGTCGGAGCGTGACCCGAGGGGTCGGGCGGCAGGAACAGCTCGTACTGCCCGAGCACCCGGGAGGCGAGGAAGGCCAGCACGGCGCCGACCTCGAGGCCGGTGATGCGCGAGCCGACCGCGCCGACGACCGCCGGCATGTTCGACATCTTCTGCGTCAGCGGCTCGAGCACCACGCGGAAGCCGTCCACGTTGGCGCGGATCCACCCGGGACGGTCGACCACGGTCGCCGCCTCGGGCGTCGCCGAGTCGATGCGGGTGAACTCCCGCACGTGCCCCTCGGCGTCCCGCGACAGCCGCCGCAGTTCGAGGACCGCCTGCCTGGCCTCCTCGCGGCTCACCTGAGGGCCGGGCCGCACGAGGCGCACCCCGGTCGCGACGGCCAGATCCCAGTCGATCACCTGCATACCCACCACCGTACGTTCTCCGACTTCTCGCCGCGCATGCAGGCGCGAGGGGATCACTAGCTCTGGGAGACGATCGTGGCCATTTTGTCGAGGGCGGCGATCGCCTCCGGCGGGTTGGCCACCTGGTCGGCCATGAACGCGAAGGTCAGCAACCGGCCCTCGGATGTGTACGCGATGCCCGCCAGGGTGTTCACCCCGTTCAGAGTGCCCGTCTTCGCGCGTACCAATCCGGCGCCGGCCCTGGAATCGGACTTCCCGTAACGATTGTGCAGAGTCCCGGTGAAATGCGCGACCGGCAGGCCGCTGATCAGCGAGTGCAGCTCCGGATGGGCGGAGGACGAGGCCACGGCCAGGATGTGGGCGAGGGCCGTCGGCGTGATCCGGTTCTTGGTGGACAGCCCGCTGCCGTCGTGGACCTCCACCCCGCCGGCCACGCCGAGGCGGGTGAGCACGCGCCCGACCGCCGTGGGCACGCCCTGGAAGGTGTGCGGGAGGCCCTCCTTGATGGCGGCCTGACGGGCGAGCGCCTCGGCGAGGTCGTTGTCACTGTGCGTGAGCATCCGCTCCACGAGCGCGTAGATCGGGCCGGACTCCACCCGGGCCAGTTCCTGCGCGGTGGGCGCGGCCTTGGCGGAGTCGACCCCCTTGCCCACCTTGATGCCGTTCTTCCTGAGCAGCATGGCGAACGCGTCGGCGGTGGCCTGCGCCGGGTCCGGGTAGCGGGCGCCGTTGGCCGCCCGGCCCTCGTCCATCATGAGCGCGGACACCGGGGCGACGCTGCCCTCCGGAATGTACGTCGGCTTCCAGCCCGGCGCGGTCCGCGGCCCGCCGAACAGGGAGGCGTCGTACGACAGGTCCACCGAGGTGAGCTTCGCCGCCTTGAGCGCCTTGGCCGTGCTCGCGGCGAGCCGGGGCGAGCGACGCGGGCCGCGGGTAGATCTCCTCCTGCTCGGCGGCGCTCGTCCGCGGGCCGGCCAGGGTCGGTCGCCGCCGCCGACCAGGACGATCGACCCGGCGGAGGACCCCCGCACGACCCGGGTGGCCAGGCGGGCGTCCGGCCCCACCGTGGCCAGCACCGTCAGCGCGGTGACGACCTTGGTGGTCGAGGCCGGGGTGATGGCCGTGCCCGAGCGGCCGTCGAATATCGGCGTTCCCGTCACGGCGTCGAGCACGATCCCGGCCACGCTGCCGCCGAGGGCGGGGTCACCCATCGCAGCGGTGAGCCGGGTGGTCAAAGTACCCTTGGCGGGGAGAGCCCCGTCCCCCGCCGCGGCCAGAACCGGACCCGCGGTCACCAGGGGGATCGGGGTCGGCTTCGGGGACGCGACCGGAGCCGGGGTCCTGTCGGCGTCATGGGTGATCAAATAAGTGCCCGCGAGGACGACGAAGATCTGCAGCAGGGCGAGGGTGGCCACCACCATCCACCGCTCACGTCGCACCACTACACCCTCATTTCGCGCCGACCTTGACCACGCCTACGAGACATTAACGCCAGCCCGGGAGACCGGGGACTCATGCGGAGGAACGAGTGGAGTTCGACGTTGTCGTTGAGATCCCCAAGGGACAACGGAACAAGTACGAGGTTGACCACAAGACCGGCCGCATACGTCTGGACCGCCTGCTTTTCACGTCTACCCAGTACCCCGCCGACTACGGGTTCATCGAGAACACTCTCGGCGAGGACGGAGACCCGCTCGACGCACTGGTCCTGCTCCAGGAGCCGACTTTCCCCGGTTGCCTGATCCGCTGCCGCGCCGTCGGGATGTTCCGGATGACCGACGAGAAGGGCGGCGACGACAAGGTCCTGTGCGTTCCGGCGACCGATCCGCGGATGGAGCACATCCGCGACATCCACCACGTCGCCGAGTTCGACCGGCTGGAGATCCAGCACTTCTTCGAGGTCTACAAGGACCTGGAACCCGGCAAGTCGGTCGAGGGCGCCAACTGGGTCGGCCGCATTGAGGCCGAGGCCGAGATCCTCGCCAGCATCGAGCGCTTCCAGGAGACCGAGCACCACGACGAGGAGCACTGAGTCAGCCGGGCCGGGTGGCGCCGACCAGATCGTGGCGCCAGATGGGCGAGATGCGCACCACGTCCCCCGTCTGGGGGGCGTGGACCATCATGCCGCGCCCGATGTAGATGCCCACATGATGGATGGTGCCGGGATTCCGGCTCAACCGGCCGTAGAAGATGAGGTCGCCGGTGCGCAGTTCCTTGAGCGGGACGTGCCGTCCCGAGGTCCACTGCGTGCCGGTCCAGTGATCGAGTGACACCCCTGCCCGCTGCCAGGCCCGCATCGTCAGCCCCGAGCAGTCGAACCCCGACGGGCCTGCGGCGGCCCACACGTACGGCTTGCCGATCTGTTTGAGCGCCCACTGGGCGGCCATCTCGCCGGGTCCCGACCCGAGCCGCCCGGTCCAGGCCGGCACCGCCAGACTCCGGCGCGCGGGGAGGGCCGCCTGCCGGGCCTTGCTCCTTGCCTGTTTCAGTTCGTCGACGCGGTCGCGGGCGGCCTCCAGCCGTTTGGAGATCTCCGCTTTCTCCTGCTCGATCTGTTTGGTCTGTTCGAGCTGTTCCTCGACGGCCCGCTGTGCCGCGTCCTTCGCCTGTCGCACCTCGTCGGCGCTGCGCGACTGCTCGGAGTAGGCACGGGCCGCCTGTTCTCGGAGGATCTCGAAGACCTGTTGTGCGTCTTTCAGCCGTTGCAGCGAGGCGGTCTGTTCGTCGCCGAGTTGCGTCAGCACGCTGGCTCTTCGCAGGAAGCCGTGCACGTCGCCGAGACCGCCGAGCATGGCCGCGGCGGACGGTGACAGCCGCACCCCGCCGTACCCCTCGGCCACTCTCGCCGCCACCTCGCCACGCAGCTCCGCGACCTGGCCGGCCGCCTGGCGGACCCGCCGCGCCGACTGCTCGTACGCGGAACGCGCCTGCTCAAGCTGAACGAGTTGCCCGTTGTACGCCTCCACGAGTCGCTCGGCCTCGGTGTTCAGCGCCTCCCGGCGGGCCTGCGCGGCCGCGAGCTCGGCCTCGGCCTTGCCCAGTTCCCGTACGCGCTCCTGCACCTGCTGGCGTGCCTTGGCGACGTCCTTGGCGGACGGCTTCGGATCGGCTCCCGCCGGGGCTCCGAAGGTCAGGACGAGACTTGACCCGAGCCCGGCGACCAGCCCCGATGCTCTGAGGAGTGGCAATTCCTTCCCCTTCCCTGCTCCACTCCCCTCAGTTCCCGGCGACTACTCTCCGTACACATCTAAGCTACGTCTAGTAATCAACCTATGTGGTAGATCGTCCCGTTTAGGCAGGGAAAGAACCTCTGGGCCCACCGGAGCTTCCGGCCGCGGGGTCGCCGGACGTGCCACGGCGCTCCGGCCCGCGTTCGGAGCCGCCGTCCCGCGTTCCCCCGGGTACGCCTGGCAGGGAGCCGTCCCGGCCGTTTCGGTCCGGACGGTCCGGACGGTCGGGGCGGCCGGGTCCAGGACCGTCGCGGCGCGAGCCGTCGCGGCCGTCGCGGTCGGGGCCGCCGGGGCCGTTGGGGCCACCGGGCCGGACGTGCCGCGGCGGGCCGCCGTCTCCGGCGCCCTGCCTCCCGCCGTGTCCGCCGCGCCCGGGCGGTACGACCCAGGGCCCGCCGTGATCGCCGGAGGGCCTGGGGGAGGGCGCGGGAGTCGGCGGGCATTCCCGATGCGGACGGGGATGGTGCTGGTGGTCGCGCCACGGCGGACGGTGGCCCGGCCAGTGGGCCGGCGGCGGTCCGCCCCGGGGCGGCCAGCCCGAGCCGGGGCGGCCGGGCCAGTGCCCACCGGAACCGGGTCCACCGGAACCTGGCCCATCGGAGCCGGACCCGCCGGGGCTGGGCTCCTAGCCCGGCTCAGTACCTGGGGGTCTGATCGGCGGCCTGCTCCGCGGCGTCGATCGCCTGGAGGTTGAGCAGCTTGGCGCCCAGGCCCTTCACGAGACC
>NZ_MWJN01000098.1:0-33355 GCF_002027145.1 Microbispora sp. GKU 823
GTGGCGTCGATCTTCATCTCGTTCTCGGCCGTGATCATGTTGAACTCACGGTTCGCGATCGTGGTGTACGCCGAGTCACCCAGCTTGCTCGCACTGATCGCCGTACCGAAATACCGGCCGCTGCGGGCCGCGGCCTCGCCGAGGGTGGTGGCCGGCGGGCCGCCGCTCGGGCCGGACGAAGGGCTCGGAGACGGGCTGTCCGGCGGCGTGGGCGACGGTGTGGGAGACGGCGTGGGCGACGGGGAGGTCGGCGTGGTGCTGTTGAGGCCGAGGAAGTTGATCGCGTAGGCGATCATGCCGTTGAGGGGCAGCGAGTGCCCCTGACCGGAGACGCTGACGCCCTCGACCGGCGGCTGGGTGCCGGTGTTGCCATACCGGGTGCGGGTCCACCCCGACGACGGGCTGTCGGTGGACGCGGGCGTCTGGCTGACGCCGTTGAGGTTGGTCCACTGCTTGATCTCTTCGCCGAAGTTGTTGTAGTTCAGCGTCGTGTCGGTGGTGCCGTGCCACAACTGCATGCGCGGATACGAGCCGCTGTAGCCGGGGTACATCGAGCGGGCCAGGTCACCCCACTGCTGGGCGGTCTTGATGCTCTGCCCGCCGGAGCACTGGCTGTTCCAGGTGGAGCCGTCGGTGGTGGCGAAGCAGCCCGCCGGGACGCCCATGAAGGCCGAGCCCGCCTTGAAGACGTCCGGATACTCGGCCGCCAGCACGTTGGTCATCATCGCGCCGGAGGAGACGCCGCTGACGTAGACGCGGCCGGGGTCCACGTTGTAGCGCGACTTGGCGTAGTCGACCATCGACATGATGCCGACCGGGTCGCTGCCGCCGCCCCGCTTCAGCGCCTGGGGCGAGTACACGTCGAAGCACTGCCCGCTGCGCGTGGCCTCCGGGAACACGATGATGAACCCGTACTGGTCGGCCGCGGTGACGTAGTCGCGGAAGTAGCCGCCGAACAGCGCCGACGCGGTGCCCGTGCAGTAGTGGACGGCGACCAGCAGCGCGGGCCGGGCGGCCACCCGGTCCGGCACGTAGATGTACATGTTCAGGTTGCTGGGGTTGTTGCCGAAGCTGGTCACCCTGGTCAGCGAGCCGCGGCGGCCGGTTGGGTGACCAGCAACGTGGTCGCCGCGACCACGGGCATCAGCACGGCGGCCAGCAAGGCCACGATGCGTCGTCTCACGTGAGCTGTCCTTCCTCCGGTTGCGCCGACCGGCCCACCGGACCCGGCGGCATGAATGTTTCCGAAGCGTGCCTAAAACTTTCTGGCGGCTCAAGCCACAGATCATCACGGGATTCGCGACGGCGAAGAGGGGGACGTCAGGAGCACTTCGGCCCGTCAGAGGACCGGCGATTTGTGGAAAGTTTCATGGAGACGCTGAAACATTGTCAGATCGCGGGGGCCGCGTCATGCCGCGGTGAGGGCGCGGGCGCGCCGTGAGAACGCCCGGCGGGCGGGCATGGTCTACCGCGTCGGCAGGCGGGGGCGACGACGGGAGCCTGGACATGCTGGAGGTCATCGGCGCGGGACTTCCGCGCACCGGAACGACGTCGACGAAGGCGGCCCTGGAACAGCTCGGCTTCGGGCCCTGCTACCACACCTTCGAGGTCCTGCTCCGCCCGGAGCTCGCCGAGCGGTGGCTACCGGTCTGCGCGGGCGCGGCGGCCGACTGGGAACGCGTCTTCGAGGGCTTCCGGTCCTGTGTGGACTGGCCCGCCAGCTTCTTCTGGCGGGAGCTGGCACAGGCCTATCCGGAGGCCAAGGTCGTCCTCACCGTCCGCGACCCGCACAGCTGGTACGCCAGCTTCCGGCTGCTGGGCTCGCTCGGCCCGCGCGAACCGATGCGGGCGGACGAGGCGCCCGAGGCCATCCGTCCCGTCGTCGCCGCGATGACGAGCCTCCGGCCGCTCTTCGAGCGGATCGGCGAGTCGGTCTTCGGCGAGACGTGGCGGCCGGGGCACACGCCGGACGAGGAGCGGGCCGTCGCGGCCTACCACCGGCACGTCGCCGCGGTGCTGGCCGCCATTCCCGCCAAGCGGCTCCTGGTCTTCGACGTGCGCGAGGGCTGGGGACCGCTGTGCGCCTTCCTCGGGGTCACCGCTCCCCCGAGCGCCCCGTTCCCGCACCTCAACGACGCCGCGTCGCTCCGGAGGATGTTCGAGCTCATGCACACCGAGGGCCAGGTCCACGTGCCCTTCCCGCGCGGAGGCTGACGGCGCGCCCGGAGGCGGCAGGAGTGGGCGTGTCGCCCGGTTCCGCCGCCCGGGTGGCACTCGCCCGCTCGCCGTCTCGGCGCGACGGGAAGCGGGCGACCGGGCGTACGCCCCGGGCGACACGCCAAGCCTTGACTACCTACTGTGGTGAGTCGATCAACCTCCGGTACGACTTCTGTCGTATCGATCGCATGTTTTGCGACGCTAGATCGAACTTATGCCCAATGTCAACGAAAGTAGGTGTTTCAGTACTCATAACACCGGCCCGGTCTCGCGCCGACACCTGACCGAGCGGTCAGCCGTCAAAGTCAAAGCGCGGTATTGACCGTGCTGTTGCACGGCCGTAACAATGTGGGCGTCTCGCGCTCGACGGCGGTGGCACGCCGACTGAGCCAGGCAGCGTTCGATTCAGTGTTCGACTCAGTGTTCGATCACGACGCGTTCGGCGCACGCGTCCTCACGAGAGGGACGATGCGTGCGGCCGCCCTGGCGACCACTTCCGAGTGCGGCCTCCGTGGCCCTGCCCTCGCCGGCTTCGGCGCGGGCGCGTCTTCCCCTCATCGAGCGGCCGGACCGTCACGCTTCCCTGCCGTTGCCGCGGCACGGGTGGCGGCCCGGCCACCCATCTGACGCCCTCCGGCCAAGGAGAAGCATCACGTGAACGGTACCTCCACGAGGACCAGGCTGATGGCGGCGGCAGCGGCCGCCGTCATGACGGGCCTCTTGACCACGCCGTCGATCGCGGCGGCGCAGGAGAGTCCGGCGCCCCCGGAATCCGCCTTCCAGAAGGTGACTCTCAACGACACCCCCGGCGAGCCCATGGATCTCGCCGTCCTGCCCGACGGCCGGGTTCTGCACACCACCCGCGCCGGAACGGTCTGGATGCACGACCCGGCGACCGGCCTCAACACGAAGGCCGGCACCATCGACGTGTACCAGCACGACGAGGAGGGCCTGCAGAGCATCGCGCTCGACCCGAACTTCGGCAAGGGCAACAACTGGGTCTACCTCTACTACTCGCCCCCGCTGAACACCCCCGTCGACGACCCGAAGACGCCCGACGTGAACGAGGGCGACGCCCCCAACCAGGGCACCGCGTCGGACTGGGAGCGCTTCAAGGGCCTGATCCGGCTCTCCCGCTTCGAGTTCACCAAGGGCCGGATCGACCTGGCGAGCGAGCAGAAGATCCTCGACGTTCCGGTCGACCGGGGCATCTGCTGCCACGTCGGCGGCGACATCGTCTTCGACGCCGAGGGCAACCTCTACCTGTCCACGGGCGACGACACCAACCCCTTCGCTTCCGACGGCTACACCCCCATCGACGAGCGGCCGGGCCGCAACCCGGCGTACGACGCGCAGCGCAGCGCCGGCAACACCAACGACCTGCGCGGCAAGATCCTGCGCGTCAAGCCCAAGGACGGCGGCGGCTACACGATCCCCGAGGGCAACCTGTTCAAGCCGGGCACCGCGAAGACCCGGCCCGAGATCTACGCGATGGGGCTGCGCAACCCCTTCCGTATCGAGATCAACAAGGAGAACGGCGACCTCTACGTCGGCGACTACTCTCCGGACGCGAACCGCGCCAACCCGAACCGCGGGCCGGCCGGCACCGGCAAGTGGACGGTCATCCGCAAGGCGTCCAACTACGGTTGGCCGTACTGCGCGACCGCCAAGCTCCCCTATGTGGACTTCGACTTCGCCACCGGCAAGTCCGGCGCGCCCTTCGACTGTGCGGCCCCGGTGAACGACTCCCCGCACAACACCGGCCTGCGTGAGCTTCCCCCGGTCGAGCAGCCGGACGTGTGGTACACCTACGGCGCGTCCGCCGAGTTCCCCGAGCTCGGCACGGGCGGCATCTCCCCGATGGGCGGCCCCGTCTACCACTACGACAAGAAGGCGGCGCAGGGGCGCAGCCCGGTGGCCTGGCCGGAGTACTACGACGGAGTGCCGCTGCTCTACGAGTGGTCGCGTGACTGGGTGAAGGGCATGCGCCTGGACGCGGACGGCAAGCTCGCGAAGATCGAGTCCGTCCTGCCGTCGTTCACCTTCGACAACGCCATGGATATGGAGTTCGGCCCGGACGGCGCGCTCTACGTCCTGGAGTACGGCGACGGCTACTTCTCGCAGAACCCGGACGCGCAGCTGGCCCGCATCGACTACATCGGGGAGAACGGCAACCACTCGCCGGCCCCGAAGGCGTCGGCGAACAGGACCAATGGCAAGGCGCCGCTCACCGTCGCGTTCTCCAGCGAGGGCACCGCGGACGCCGACGGCGATCGGCTCCAGTACGCCTGGGACTTCGACGCCGACGGCAAGGTGGACTCGCGCGAGGCCAACCCGACCTTCACCTACCAGGAGAACGGCGTCTACCGCGCGACGCTGAAGGTGACCGACGTGGGCGGCCCCCAGCGCGGGCGCTCGGCCACGGCCGAGGTCGAGGTCGTGGTCGGGAACCAGGCGCCGGTCGTCGAGTTCGTCAAGCCGGTCGAGGGGCAGCCGTTCCACTTCGGCGACGTCGTGCAGTTCGAGGTCAAGGTGACCGACGACCAGCCGGTGGACTGCTCCCGCGTTCAGGTGACCTACATCCTCGGGCACGACCAGCACGGGCACCCGCAGACGACCGCGAGCGGATGCACCGGCAGCATCACGACCACCGTGCCCTCGGGACACGACCCGGCGAACGACAACCTCTCCGGTGTCTTCGCCGCCACGTACACCGACCCGGGCACCGACGGGCTGCCGGCGCTGTCCGGCAGTGACGAGGTGGTGCTGAAGCCGGCCGGGTGACGGCAGGCGGCCGGGGCCGGTCCATCCCCGCCGGTGTGAGCGCCGGCGGGGCGGTCCGCCCCGGCTCCTGCTGAAGTCACGCGGGCCGTCACGGCCCGCGATCAGCCGTCCAGCCACAGGGAGGAACCCCGACATGCGTACACAGATAAGAGCGGCGGCGCTCGCCGGGAGCCTGCTCGCCGCCGTGGCCGTCACGACGAGTGTGGCGGCTCCGCCGGCGACCGCCGAGCAGGCGTCGTGCACCGCTCCCGACGCCAGGCCCACGGTCCGGTTCCTGGACGCCGACAGCGGTGTCCCGAACAGGACCGCCGCGGGGGGCTGCACCGTCAACGACCTCGTCGACGACGAGAAGGCATGGAGCGACCACGGCGCGTTCGTCGCTCATGTCGGCGAGATCACGCGGGCTCTCACCGGCTCCGGCGTGATCAGTGCCCAGGAGCGGGCGACGCTCATGAAAACCGCGGCCCGGTCCGGCATCGGGCGGCCGAACGGCCCGAGCCCATACCGGACGATCTTCGACGGAACGCGGGCGTCCTTCGAGAAATGGGGGTACGTCGGCGGCCGGGGCTTCGCCCTGCGCGACGACGGATCCGTGGTGACCGTGAACTCGCCCGCCGGGGGCGGCCTCGGCCTGCTCTGGTACACGGCGGAGCGGTTCGGCGACTTCTCGCTGCGCCTGAAGTTCCGGGACGAGCGGGCCGGGGACGCTCGCTCCAACAGCGGCGTGTTCATCCGCTTCCCCGGCGTGGACCCCGCGGCCAACCCCGAGTGCAAGACGAGCGACCCGGCCTGGGTCGCGGTCAACTGCGGCCACGAGATCCAGATCAACGACACCCCGGAAGGCGGCGGTGACGACCCGCGCAAGACGGGATCGGTGTACGGGTTCGCCGACCTCGACCTCGCCCACGCCAGGCCGACCGCCAAGGGCGTGTGGAACGACCTGGAGATCCGAGTGGTCGGACAGCACTACACGGTGATCCGCAACGGCGAGGTGATCAACGAGTTCGACAACGTCCCCGGCATACCGTTCCCCGGGCGTCCGGCGGATCCCGGCACGAGCGGCCGGCAGTTCGAGCGCGGCTACGTCGGGCTGCAGAACCACGACGGCGCCTCGGTCGTCGCGTTCCGCGACATCCGCGTGCGCGACCTCACCGAGACTCGCTGACCGGCGCGCGGCGGCCCCGGGCGCACGGCCGAGGCCGCCGCGAACCTGGTGAGGTGGTCAGGGCCGCACCGCGTACACCTTGCGGAGCGTCTCGTGCACCGTCCACACGGTGCGCGCGCCACCGGGCATCAGGACGACGTCGCCCGGGCCGACGTCGAGCACCGGGCCGCCCTCGACCTCGATCGTCGCGCTGCCGCCGAGCACGACGAAGACCTCGTCCGCCTCGGTGTCGGTGCTCACGCCCGGTCCGTGCTGCCAGACGCCGACCGCCAGGTCCGTGCCCGACGCCAGCTCCAGGTGACGGACCTCAGGGGCTCCGGACACGACCTGGGCGGGGTCGAGCGGGTCCGGATCGAGGTCGGCGTCGGCCAGGGCCGCCGCGCGCACCACGCGCGGGGTGCCCGTGAACGATCTGTCGTGTCGGTTCATCGTCGATCAGGTCCCAATCGTCGAAATCGTACGGCGCGAATGCCGGCCGGCCTATTTCCTGCCGGCGAGGGTGTGGGCGACCAGCGCGTTGGCGTGGCCGTGCCCGAGACCGTGTTCGGACTTGAGCCAGCCGACGAGTTCCATGTGCTTGGTCAGGGGCGAGAAGTTGATGAGGTCGATCCATTCCTGGACGGGACGGCCGTACTTCTTCTCGATCGCGGGGAAGTAGCTGGCGGGGCCGTTTGCCGGCGTGGTCATGTCCGGGGTCCTTTCTGGTGCTGGAAGGGTGTCAGGCGAGGGCCGCGTGGATGATATCGGCGCAGGCGGCGACGTCGAGCGCCAGACCCTGATGGTCGCCGGGGAAGACGAGCGGCTCGACACCGAGCCGTTCGGCCAGCATCCGGGCGGACAGAGCGGGCACGCCGTCGCCCGATGCCGCTCCGACGCCGACGGCGACCGGCACGGGGCCGGAGCGCAGCGCGGCGATGTCGGGCTCGAAGCGCAGCACGGGCAGCAGCACGTGGGCCAGGAAGTGGTCGAGGTTGCCCTGGACGCGGCCCATCATCTCCAGCGCCTCGGGCGGCATCTGGGCAGGATCGGGCATCGCGGGAGGATCGCTGTTCTCCCCGTCGACGGTGGCGATGAACTTGCCCATCGCCACGCCCGCGCCCTGGTCGCGGTAGGTGTCGTACACGTCCTGGAACGCCGCCCGCCAGTGCTCGCGGTCGGGCAGCAGTTCGGGGATCGGCGGCTCGTGCACGACCAGGGCGCGCACCCGTTCGGGGTGGCGCACCGCCAGGTCAAGGGCGGTGAGCGCGCCGCCGCTGTTGCCCAGCACGTAGGCGGGCTCGTCGCCCAGGGCGGCCAGCAGGCGGTAGGCGTCCTCGCTGAAGACCCTGACGTCCTGGTCGACGGGCGGTCCCGTCAGGGTGCTGCGGGACAGGCCGCGCTGGTCGTAGGTGACGACGGTGTAGCGGTCGGACAGGGTCGCGGCGAGCTCGGCCAGCGCCCCGGCGTCGGCGGGCGCGCCGGGGATCATCAGCAGCAGCGGTCCCGTTCCCCGGACTCGTAGTGCAGGCGCGCGCCGGGAACGTGCAGCGTCCTGGTCTCGACGCCGTCCAGCGAGACGAACGGCCCGGCGACGACCTTCCGCGTGGTCATGCGTTCACTCCTCGGATGACACCAGGTGGATCGGCCGACCGGCCGAACGAGCAGCCAGCTTGTCTTTTGCAAGCATGCTTTGTCAACTGAAGTTCGCGGTAGGATCTGCAGCATGGCGGCTCGTGAGTACGGACAGTTCTGCGGCCTGGCCCGCGCGATGGAAATGGTCGGCGAACGCTGGACCCTGCTGATCGTCCGCGACCTGCTGTCGGGACCCCTGCGCTACACGGACCTGCACAAGGGCCTGCGTTCCATCCCGACGAACATCCTCTCGGCCCGCCTCAGACAACTCGAAGAGGCGGGCCTGGTCCTCCGCCGCGCGCTGCCGCACCCCGAGCGCGCGGTCGTCTACGAGCTCACCGACTACGGACGTGAGCTCGAACCGGCACTGATCGCGCTGGGCCGCTGGGGTGCCAAGACCATGACCGAGCCCCGTGCCGGCGAGGTCGTCACCCCCGAGTCGGTCGCCATGGCCTTCCGCACCACCTACCGCCCGGAAGCAGCCCGCGGAATGACCGTCGGCTACGAGGTCCGCATGGGCGACTTCACCCTCCGCCTACAGATCACCGACGGGGCCCTGACGGTCGGCATCGGCCCGCACCCCGCCCCGGACCTCGTCGTCGAGAGGCTGAACGACCGAGGGATCCACGCCCTGATGACCGGCGCCACGACTCCCGGCCAAGCACTCGCCGACGGCAGCGTACGAGTGCAGGGTGATCCCGCGCTTCTCCACCGATTCGTCGAGACGTTCCGCTTCTGACCCGGACGGCATCGCGCGAAGACGGTCCCCCGGACATCACAGGAAGGGGGCGCTGTATCGGCCGTTCTTCACACGGTCGTAGATCGCACGCAGCCACGGCTCACGAACCTCCGGCAGCCGTGCCAGCGTGTCGAGGAACACATCCCAGTCAGGCCGGAACGGGCGAAACGGCAGCAGCGGTGGAAGAGCGTCGCGGCAGGCGTCGCCGGCCCGCCCGCGCGAAACGGCGATGAGTCGCCGATCGTCATGGGAGGCCAGATACGTCCACACCTCTGCGCTCAGCGGCACCGGCACCCCCGCACCGTACGGCCACGCCTCACCCGTCTGCGGATGCCGCGGGACCAGGACGATGTCCGAGGTCGCGGCGGGCAGCCCCGGCCCCGCCAGGGACAGGCTCCTCATCGGTGGCCCCGGCGGAAGCAGCACGTCGAGCACCGGACGGAACACGTCGGCGACGGCGCCGGCGGGCACGGCCACCCGCGCACCGCCGGACGCCACCAGGAGACGGGCCAGCGCCGCCGCGACCGCGGCCTCCCACACCGGGCTCCACGCCCCGATCGGCTCGATCGCCGGAATTTCCGCCTCTTCGTCGCGCAGTTCCCCCCAGGCGAGCACTCGACGCTCGGGCCCGGCGACGCCGACGGCGCGAACCGCCCGCGGATCCAGCCACACCACATGCCAGTACGAGCAGTCGTCGACCCGGGTCGCCACTTCTCGTCCGCACTGCTCACAGGCCAGGTTCGGGCCGTTCCTGCCATCCAGGCCGCAGCAGAGGCCGTCACACCGCTGGGGAATCAGAACGGTCCCGCGGACGTCGCCCGGCGAGACCGCGATCGCTCCCGATGGCCCGTACGACAGGGAGTACAGCGGCGCGTACACGCCCCGGCCCTCGGCTTCCCGCTCATCGATCTCCTCCCAGGGCCGCCAGGGCCATCCGGAAGGCTCCGGGTCCACGGCGTACATCCCCGATTCCATGAGAGCGGGAAGCAGTTCATGGCCGTACGTCTGGTGGGCGTGGTCGGGAAGCGCGACCCGCACCACGGGCGAGGTCAGCACGGCTTCGCAACCCGCACACGCGAACACCGGCACATGCCCTCCCGAACCGACGCCGACGATCCCGGTTCGAATTGAACCGGGCGAGGAGCGTCCGGCACCAGTGCGGGCGGGGAACCGGCTAATCCGCGGTGACGGCGGCGTCGAGGGGTGACGCCGGGACGGTCAGAACGGTGGCGACCAGGGCGGCCAGCGCCAGCGACGCGACGCCGATCACCGCGAGGGACGCGCCGAGCCCTCCCGTCAACGCGGTAAGGGCACTGACGAGCAACGGGGAAAGGAACTCGCCGAGGAACAACGCGGCGGTCCACAGCCCGGTGCCGCGGCCCCGCCGCGCGAACGGCAGCCCGCCGACCGCCCACGTGAGCAGGGTCGGCAGCAGCAGCCCGGTGGCGAACCCGGTGAGCACGGCACCCGCGACGATCACGGGCACGGACCCGGTAGCGAAGATCAGCAGCAGCCCGAGCCCGGACAGCGCGAACTCCGCGACGAGCAGCGCCCGCGCACCGCGGCCCGCGGCCTTGGCGAACAGGCCTGCCCCGACGGCGGTCGCCAGGGACATCAGCGCGGTGACGCCGCCGATGGCGGCGGTGTCGGCGACCCCCGCCCCGTCCAGCACGTACGACAGTTGCACGATCAGCGTGTAGAAGACGACTCCTCCGCCGACCGTCACCAGGGAGGGCAGGGCGAGGGCGCGCCAGGGCCAGGGCTGCCGGTCCTCGTGGCGGGAGGCTGCGGGCTGCCACAGCAGGAACGCCATGGGGATCGCGGTGAGCGCGGCGGCGGCGTACATCCAGAAGGGCGTGCGCCAGCCTCCGGCGCCGAGCAGGCCGCCGAGCGCGAAGAAGACGGTCGCGGCGACGGTGGTGGCGAGGGTCTGCATGCCGAGGTAGCGGGCCCGGCGGGGCCCGGACCAGTAGTCGGCGATCAGGGTGGTGCAGCAGGTCATGATGGCCGCCTCGCACACGCCGACGAGCACCCGGCTGACCAGGATGGCCTGGAGCGAGTCCAGGTAGAGCGGCGCGGTGCCGAAGACCGAGTAGGCGACCATGGTGACGATCAGCAGCCGCTTGCGGTGGAACCGGTCGGCGATGGCGCCGGCGAAGGGCGCCCCCAGCGCGACGAACAGCGCGGGAACGGTCAGGACGACCGGGACCAGGACGGCGGCGCCCGGCGTCGCGGCGAAGTGCTCGCTCATGCGGGGCAGGACCGGGGAGAGCAGGACGGCTCCGAGCACGGGCATGCAGCTCCCGACGAGCAGCACGATGAGCTGGGGCAGACCCGCCCGCGTGGCGGAGACCGATTGGGACATGCGGGGCCTCGCTGGATGTCGCGGGGATGTGGGTGGCATCACTGTCAGACATCGGCGCGGTGCGCGGAAGACGGAAAGTGCCGATGGTCGTCATCCATCCGGTGGATGGCCCGGCAGCGCGGGCAGGCCGGCGCCCACCCGGGCGGCGGTCTCGCGCAGCCAGATGTGGGCGGCGTCGTGCGTGTGGACGGGGTGCCACCACAGGGCCTCCTGCAGCGGCACGGCCGGGAAAGGGCAGGGCAGCGCGCGGACCGGGGCGAGGTCGCGCAGCAGGCCGGCCAGGCGCCGCTGGATCAGCGCGATTCTGCGGGTGCCCGCCACCAGGCTCGGCAGGAGCTGGAAGCTGTGCACGGACACGTCCACGTGCGGTTCCAGCCCGAGCATGGACATCTGACGGGCCACCGGGGCGTCGAACGGCCGCTGGTAGACCACCCACGGCAGCCGGGCCAGGTCGTCCATCGTGAGCCGCTCCCCTACGTCCGGGTTGTCGGCGGAGACCAGGCATACCCACTCGTCGCGGTACAGCTCCACCGCCGGGAAGTCGCTGATCACGCCGTGCGGCATCAGCATCCCGTCCACCCCGCCGAGGGTGGAGTCGGCGTTCTCCACGATGCCGGGCGACGCGGGGAGGAAGTGCAGCCGTACGCCGGGCGCCTCGGCGTGCAGGACGCGGGCGAGTTCCGCGCCGAAGACGGCGATCGCGTAGTCGGACGAGAGCAGGGTGAACTCGTGCCGCTCGGTGGCCGGGTTGAAGTCCGCGCGGCTGGTGAACAGCCGCTCCAGCATCGCGTAGGCGTTCGCGGCGGGGGCGCGCAGGGCGGTGCCGAGGGGCGTCAGCTCGTAGCGGTTGCCCTGCCTGACCAGCAGTTCGTCGCCGAAGTGGCGGCGGAGCCTGGCCAGGGCGGCGCTCGTCGCGGGCTGGCTCAGCCCGATCCGCGCGCCCGCCCGGGTCACGTTGCGCTCCTCCAGCAGGGCGCACAGGGCGACCAGGAGGTTGAGGTCGAGCCTCTCGAGGTTCACGGCGCCCTCACTATCCATTGCATGGATTGACCAGATCTAAAGAATCGATTTCCCAAATCGTTCCGTCAGGTCCAAGGTTAAGGGCACCACACCGGGAGGAAACCTCGTGGAAACATCCCCGCCCCTTGCCGGCCCGTTCGCGCTCGGCACCTTCTCCGCCCGCGCCTTTTCCGGCAGCGCACCCTTCCCCGGCCTGGTCATCGGCGATCACGTCCTGGACCTGCGCACCGTCCCCGCGCTCGGGGCGTACGGCAGCACGCGGGCGCTGCTGGAGCGCTGGGACGAGGTCCTGCCGCTGCTTCGGCAGGCGGCACAGACGCCCGGAGAGCGGCTGCCGCTGGCGGACCTGCGGGTGCACGCCCCGGTCGAGCCCCGGCAGATCCTGCAGTCCGGTGCCAACTACCGCACCCATGTGATCGACCTGGCGGTGGCGCACGAGCCCGAGGGCGGCCGGCCCGCCGAACAGGTGCGGGCCGAGACGGCCGCGATGATGGACCGCCGCGCGGCCGAGGACCAGCCGTACGTGTTCATCGGCCTGCCCTCCTCGCTGACCGGCCCGTACGACGACGTGGTCATCCCGGCCTGGTGCACCAAGCCCGACTGGGAGCTGGAGCTGGCGGCGGTGATCGGCCGCCCGGCCTTCCGGGTGCCCGCCGAGCACGCACTGGAGCACGTCGCCACGTACACGATCGCCAACGACGTCACCGCGCGCGAGGTGGTGTTCCGCCGCGACATGCCGGAGATCGGCACCGACTGGCTGCGGGCGAAGAACGCCCCGACGTTCACCCCGCTCGGGCCCTACCTGGTGCCGGCCGCCTTCGTCGGCGACCCCGGGAACCTGCGGGTGACGCTCCGGCTCAACGGGAAGGTCATGCAGGACGAGACCACCAAGGACATGATCTTCGACGTGGCGCGGCTGGTGTCGTACGCCTCGCAGACCGTCGAACTGCTGCCCGGCGACCTGGTGCTGACCGGCAGCCCGGCCGGCAACGGCATGCACTGGGGCCGGCTGCTGCGGCCGGGCGACGTGATGGAGGGCACGATCACCGGGCTGGGCGTCCAGCGCAACCGCTGTGTGAGCGAGGCGGCATGACACCGGAGAACGCGATCGCCGACGCCGCGGCGAAACACTCCAACTGGGGCCGCTGGGGTTCCGGCGACGTGCTCGGCACGGTCAACTTCATCGACGAGGCCAAGCGCCGGGAGGGCGCGGCGTGCGCCCGCACGGGCGTGTCGTTCTCGCTGGCCCAGCGGTTCGACATGAACGGCCCGCAGAAGGGCTGGCGGCGCCGCACCAACCCGGTGCACACGATGCTGGACACCGGGGTGGACGCGGTCCACGGCGACCAGGGGTTCCCGCACGGATTCGGCGGCGCGGACGACGTCATCGCGATGCCCCTGCAGTGCTCCACCCAGTGGGACGGCCTCGGCCACATCTTCGACCACGGCAGGGCCTGGAACGGCCGGCCCGCCGACCGGGTCGTCACCAGCGAGGGCGACCAGGTCACCGGCATCGAGCACATGGCCGCGCCGGTCGCCGGCCGCGGCGTGCTGCTCGACGTGGGGCGCGTGATCGGCGGCGGGGAACTGCCGGACGGATTCGCGATCACCGAGGAGCACCTGAACGCCACGGCCGCGGCGCACGGCGTCACGGTCGGCCGCGGCGACATCGTGTGCGTACGGACCGGGCAGCTGACCAGGGCAAGGAGGGAGGGCTGGGGCGACTACGCCGGCGGCCCCGCCCCCGGCCTGTCGTTCTGGAGCGCCGGCTGGCTGCACCGCACCGAGATCGCGGCCATCGCCACCGACACGTGGGGCTTCGAGGTGCGCCCCAACGAGTTCGAGGGCGCCTTCCAGCCGCTGCACCAGGTGGCCATCCCGCACATCGGCCTGCTCGTCGGCGAGATGTGGGACCTGGACGCGCTCGCCGACCACTGCGCCGACGACGGCGTGTACGAGTTCTTCCTCGCCGCCGCCCCGCTCCCGATCACGGGCGCGGTCGGCTCCCCCGTCAACCCCCTCGCAATCAAGTGAGTCCCTCATGCCAGCAGTAGGCAACGTCCTCATCGTCGGCGGCGGCACCGCCGGATCGGCCCTGGCGATCCTGCTCGCCCGCGCCGGGGTCGCCGTGGACATCGCGGAGATCCAGCCCGCGACCACCGCGCTCGGCTCGGGCATCACCCTGCAGGGCAACGCGCTGCGGGTGCTGCGCGACCTCGGGGTGTGGGAGCGGATCGTCGCCGCGGGCTTCCCGTTCGACTCGCTCGGGCTGCGCGCCCCCGACGGCACGCTGCTCGCGGAGATCCCCGACGCGCGCACCGGCGGTCCCGGCCTGCCCGCCACGCTCGGCATGAACCGCCCCGAACTGGCCGCCGTCCTCGCCGACGCCGTACGCGAGGCCGGGGCGCGGACCAGGTTCGGGGTGACCGCCGAGGCGCTGACCGACACCGGCGACCAGGTGGAGGTGCGGCTGTCCGACGGCACCACCGGCGAGTACGACCTGGTGGTGGGAGCCGACGGCATCCGCTCGGCGGTGCGCGCCCTGATCGGGATCGACGTCGCCCCGCGGCCGACCGGCATGGGCATCTGGCGCGTCCACACCCGCCGCCCCGCCGGGGTCGAGCGCACCGACCTGATCTACGGCGGCCCCTGCTTCATCGCCGGATACTGCCCGACCGGCCAGGACACGATGTACGCCTACCTGGTGGAGAAGGCCAGGCCCAGGGAGGCGGTCGGCGACAAGGTCGCGCACATGCGGGAGCTCGCCGAGGGATACGGCGGGGCCTGGACCGAGATCCGCGAGGACATCACCGACCCGGACCGCATCAACTACACCTGGTTCGAGTCGCTGCTGGTGGACCGCCCGTGGAACCGCGGCCGCGTCGTGCTCGTCGGCGACGCCGCGCACGCCTGCCCGCCGACCCTCGCCCAGGGGGCGGCGCAGTGCCTGGAGGACGCCGCCGTCCTGGCCGAGTTGCTGCTGGCCGCCGACCGGCTCGACCAGTCGCTGTTCGACGCGTTCATGGACCGCCGTCACGAACGGGTGAAGGCCGTGGTCGAGGCGTCCCTGCAGCTGGCCGACTGGCAGCTGAACCCCGTGCCGGACGCGGACCTGCCCGGGCTGATGGCCCGGATGAGCGCGCTCGTGACGGAGCGGTCGTGATCACGGTCGACGCGCACGCGCACGTGCTGCTGCCGGAGATCGAGCAGGCCGTCGCCGGGCGGCCCGGCCACGCGGAGCACCGGGAGCTGGACGCGCGCCGCAACGGCCCCGAGTCCCTGGAGGTCTCCGGGCGCATGATCTCCGAGCGTCTCGCGAGGCTCACCCGGGTGCCGGCACGGCTGGCCGACATGGACCGCGCCGGGGTGGACGTGCAGATCGTGAGCCCGTCCCCGTCGCACTACCACTACTGGGCGGACCCCAGTCTGGCGCGTACGGTGTGGCGGCTGGCGAACGAGCACACCGCCGCGCACTGCGCGCAGGCCCCCGGGCGGCTGCACGGCCTCGGCCTGGTCCCGCTCCAGCATCCCGGACTCATGGTGGAGGCGCTGGACCACGCGCTCGGCCTCGGTCTGAAGGGCGTGGAGATCTCCTCCCACGCACCCGGCCTCGAGCTGTCCGACCCGGCGTACGAGCCGTTCTGGGCGCACGCGGCGGCGACCGGCGCGGTCGTCTTCCTCCACCCGTTCGGCTGCACGCTGGACGAGCGGCTGGACCACTGGTATCTGTCCAACATCGTCGGCCAGCCGGTGGAGAACGCCGTCGCGCTGTCCCATCTGATCTTCTCCGGTGTGCTCGACCGGCATCCGGACCTGAGGCTGCTGGCCGCGCACGGCGGCGGCTACCTGCCCACGTACGTGGGCCGGGCCGACCACGGCTGGCACGTACGGCCCGAGGCGCGGGGCTGCGCCGAGCCGCCCAGCGCCTACCTGCGGCGGATCTGGTTCGACTCCCTCGTCTACGAGCCCCGCGGCGCTGCGCGCCCTGGTCGAGGCGGCCGGGATTTCGCGGGTCGTGCTCGGCTCCGACCATCCCTTCGACATGGGCGTCGAGGACCCGCTCGACCGGCTGCGCGGCGCACTGCCGGACGCCGGGGACCTCGACGCCGTCCGCGGCGGCAACGCCCTCCACCTGTTCGATATCAAGGACATCGCATGAAACTGATCACCCATCTGCGGCACGTGGATCTCGCCGTGCCCGACTACGACACGCAGCGGGAGTTCTACTCCGGCGTCTGGGGGCTGACCGAGGTCGCGAACGACTCCGGCATCAGCTTCCTGGCGGCCGAGGGCTCACCCGAGCAGTACGTCGTCCGGTTGCGCAAGTCGGAGGAGAAGCGGCTCGACCTGGTCTCCTTCGGCGCCGCCACCCCCGCCGACGTGGACGCCCTGGCCGCGCGGCTGGGCGCGGCGGGGGTCACGCTCGTCAGCGAGCCGGGCCCGCTCGCCACTCCCGGCGGCGGCTACGGCTTCCGCTTCTTCGACCTCGACGGCCGCACGATCGAGGTCTCCGCCGACATCGCCGTACGGGCCCACCGCAGGCTGGAGCCCAAGGAGTCGGTCCCCGTACGGCTGTCGCACGTCGTGCTGAACTCCCCCGACATCGACGCCACCCGCGTCTGGTACGAGACCCACCTGGGATTCGCGCTGTCCGACACGCTGGCCCACCCCCGCATGGGACAGGTCATGCACTTCATGCGGTGCAACCCCCAGCACCACAGCATGGCCATCGCCCGCGGCCCGCACGCCTCCCTGCACCACATCAGCTTCGAGATGCGCGGCCTGGACGAGTACATGTACGGCACCGGCCGCCTGCTGCGCGCCGGAGTCCGGATGATCTGGGGGCCCGGCCGGCATCTGGCGGGCGACAACACCTTCTCCTACTTCCTCGACCCCCACGGCAACACCGTCGAGTACACGACCGAGCTGGAGGAGCTGGACGAGGACGCCTGGCACCCCCACGTCTACGACTTCTCCCAGCCCGAGGTCACCGACCAGTGGGGCACCGCCAACCCGATGAACGAGCTGGTGGCCAAGGAGTCCTTCAACGACGTCGACCGCGGCGTCTTCGTCGCACCGCCGGTCTGACGGGGGTGGTCTGATGCGAATCGCCACCTTCACCCACCGGGGGCGCGTGCTTTCGGGCATCGTGGAGGACAGGTCGGTCCGGCCGCTGCCTGAGGGGGTGGGCCTGCTCGACCTTCTCACGGACGACCGGCTCCACGACGCGCCGGATCTCACGGGAGACCCGATCCCGCTGGACGACGTGCGCCTCCATGCGCCGTTCCGGCCGCCCACCGTGCGGGACTTCGTCGCGTTCGAGGAGCACGTCGAGGGCGTGCGCAAGAGCGTGGACGGCGGCAGCGGGGTGCCCGACGCGTGGTATGACGCCCCCGCGTTCTACTTCACCAATCCCTACGCCGTCGTCGGCCCGTACGACGACGTGCCGCTGCCGCCCGGCTGCCGGGCGTTCGACTTCGAGCTGGAGATCGCCGCCGTGATCGGCCGCGAGGGCCGCGACCTCACCCCGGAGTCGGCCCGCGACCACATCGCCGGCTATCTGATCATGAATGACTGGTCGGCTCGCGACCTGCAGAGCCGTGAGATGCGGGTCAACCTGGGCCCGGCCAAGGGCAAGGACACCGCGACCACGCTCGGCCCGTGGCTGGTCACCGCCGACGAGCTGGAGCCGTACCGGGACGGCGACGGGTTCCTGCGCCTGGCGCTCACCGCGTCGGTGAACGGCGCCGAGGTCGGCCGCGACCTGCTGTCGAACATGAGCTGGCCCTTTGAGGACCTCGTCGCCTACGCCTCGCGCGGCACCTGGGTGCGCCCCGGCGACGTGCTCGGCTCGGGCACCTGCGGCAACGGCGGATGCCTCGCCGAGCTGTGGGGCCTGCGGGGCCGCCAGGACCCGCCCCCGCTCCGGCCGGGCGACGTGGTCGAGCTGACCGTCGAGGGCATCGGCGCCGTACGCAACACCGTCGTCGCCGGTGCCGAGCCGCTGCCCATCCCCCCGGCCCGCGTGCGGCCCCGGAACCGTCCCTGAGAGGAGCTTCGATGGACCGCGTGCGCGGCAAGGTCGTCGTGGTCACCGGCGCGGCCCGGGGTCAGGGCGCGGCGGAGGCCGCCGCCCTGGCCCGCGAGGGCGCGCACGTCGTCGCCGCCGACCTCACCGAGCCCCGGCGGCCTCTCGACGGCGTGGTCCACCGGCGTCTCGACGTCGCCGACGAACGTTCCTGGGCCGAGCTCGCCGCCTGGCTCCGGGAGACGTACGGCCGGGTGGACGGCCTGGTCAACAACGCGGGGATCACCTGGCGGGCCCGGCTGGAGGAGGTGACCCCCGCCGACCTGGCCCGTGTGCACGCCGTCAACCTCACCGGGCCGCTGCTCGGCATCCAGCACCTGCTGCCGCTGATGCCGCGCGGCGCCTCCGTCGTGAACGTCGGCTCGGCCGCCGCCCTCACCGCCCACTACCCGGTCGCGTACACGACCAGCAAGTGGGCCCTGCGCGGCCTGTCCGCCGCCGCCAGCCTGGAACTCGGCCCGCGCGGCATCCGGGTCAACACCGTCCATCCCGGGTTCATCGAGACGGAGATGACCGCCTCCGCCTCGCCCGCGTTCCGGGCCGCCAACCTCGCCGAGACTCCGCTCGGCCGCGCCGGTACGGTCGAGGACGTCGCCCCGCTGGTGGTCTTCCTCGTCTCCGACGAGTCGTCGTACATCACCGGCGCGGAAATCCCCCGTGGACGGCGGCTACACCGCGCACCGCGGCGCCAAGTCCATCTCGGACGCGCTGCGCGAGCCGGGGCACTGACGCGCGAACGCCCTGCCGGCCACGGCCGGCAGGGCGTCACTGCGGGTATTCAGAAGCTGGGGTAGATGTCGTAGGTCTGCCCGCCGACGCCGTAGTAGTTGGAGCCGGTGGACCAGAGGCTGTCGTTGACCAGGGGCTTGTAGAAGAACTGCTGCCCCACGGGGACGTTGACCCCGCACTCCCACAGGTCGGCCGCCTTGCTGACGCAGTCCTGGCCGGTGGTCCAGCTCAGGGGTGTGTCACCGCGGAGGGCGATCCGGTTGCCCGCGCCCGGGTTGTAGTGGACGCGGACGGTGGTCGTGGTGGAGGCCGCCTGGATGCTCGCGCCGAGCGCGGTGCGCACCGACGCGCCACCGGTCGAGGTGGCGGTCAGCACGCCCCCGTACAGGCTGGTGGTGCTGTTCACCTGGTGCAGGGTCACGGTGACCTGCGCGGTGCCGTTGGCGGGCACCGTCACCTGGTTGCCGCTCAGGGTGAACAGGCCGGACGGTGCGGGCGTGCTACCCGTGGAGTCGGTGGCCGACGCGGCCAGGTTGAGCGTGACCGGGGTGGCGGCGTCGTTGGTGTACGTCACGGTCTGCGTGGCCGTGGGCTGGGCGGCGGTGACCGACAGGGCGGCGCTCGGCGGGTTCGCGGTGACCTGCTGGCTCACCGCGCGGGCCGCGTCGACCCGGCCGGTGCCGTACGTGTAGGGGCTGGACCCGGCGGCGGCCGCGGTCGTTCCCATCAGGGCGTCCTTCAGCCGCTGCGCGCCCCAGGCGGGGTGGCGCTGCTTGACGAGCGCGGCCGTGCCCGCGACGTGCGGGGTGGCCATCGAGCATCCGCTCATCGTGCCGTAGCCACCGCCGGGCACGGCCGCGGTGATGTCCACCCCGGGCCCGGTCATGTCGGGCTTCAGCCCCCGGGCGCCCACTGGGCCGCGGCTGGAGAAGCCCGCCACGGTGTCGGTCAGGTCCACCGCGCCCACGGTCAGCGCCTTGTCGGCGACGCCGATGGAGCTGATGGTCGAGGTGCCGGGGCCGTAGTTGCCCGAGCAGACCACGAACAGCGCGTCGTACTGCGAGGTCAGGCTGTTGATCGCCAGGGCGACCGGGTGGTCGGCGTAGACGCTGTAGCTCGGGTCGCTCACGATGCTCATGCTGACGATCTTCGCGCCCTGCTCGCCGACCGCCCACTCCATCCCCGCGATGACCCCGGAGTTGGTGCCCCAGTTGTCGTCATCGAGGACCTTGCCGACGACCAGGCTCGCGCCCGGGGCGACTCCCTTGTACAGCCCGCCCGAGGCGGCGCCGGACCCGGCGACGGTCGAGGCGACGTGGGTGCCGTGCGAGTTGCCGTCCTCGACGCCGTTCGCGTTGCCGGTGAAGTCGGCGGAGGCCACGACCTTGCCCTGCAGGTCGGGGTGGTCGGTGTCGTATCCGCTGTCCAGCACCGCGACCTTGACGCCGGTTCCGTCGTATCCGCTCGCCCACGCGGTGGGCGCGCCGATGTGCGGGACGCTCTGGTCGAGACCGGCCGACACCTTGCCGTCCAGCCACAGCTTGGTGACGCCGCCGCGCAGGGTGCTCGGCGTGGCCGAGCCGCCGGTCAGGCCGCGCCAGCCGTCGGGGGCGGCCTTCTTGCCGATGGCGAACGCGCTGAGACCCAGGCGGGGGAAGGCGTGCCGACGCTTGGCCGCCGAACCGAGCGCGGCGTCGGCCTGGTCGGCGTTTTCGCTGGTCTTGCTCTTGGGATAGGTGGTCATGACCGGGATGGTCTGGCTGTGCGCGTCGTCGTAGCCCTCCGCGATCAGCGTGCCCACCTCGAAGAGCTGGGGGTCGAGCCGGCCGGCGCGGATGAGGGGGGCCGCGTCCGACGGGACCACCGACACCTGGTCGCCGCGGTCGGTGACCGCGAAGGTGATGCCCGTACGTCCCTCACCCGGCTCGACCGACAGGACGCGCAGGTCGTGCTTCTCCAGGTGCGCCTTCACCGTGTCGCCGGTGACGAGGGTGACGGTGTGGTCGCCTTCCGCGGCGGCTCCCGACGCCGCGGAAGGACCGGAGGGAGCCGAGGGGGCAGAGGAGTTCGAGGGGCTTGAGGGGACGGTCTGTGCCGCGGCGGACACGGCGGGCAGACCGAGGAGGGCGCCGTCGTGACGACGACGGCCAGGGATGATCTCCGCAAGGGTTGTCTCCCGAGTGGTCGAGTTGATCACTACGCCGACCACGCTAGGCTTCTGCGCGGAATCGTGAATTTTGCGAGATTCTTTTGTCCACACCCTTCGTGATCATGGATCCGCAGCGGGCTTCATGCGAAGAAAGCGGTTTCAGTGGAAGCCGGCCCGGCGCGGCCACGATATCGGTAAATACACGCAACCATGTGGCTTCGATCACATTTGTCGTTATTGTTTTTTCCATTGCCCCTGGTGTACAGGGCCACCGGGTGTCGCCAAAAGGAAACGAAGCGCATTATCCATCGCGAAACAAGTGCAGATTTCAACTTGCCGAACAATTCGTGAAAGAGATGTAACAGATTTTTATTTCATGAATTTTGTACTACTTCACGAGGCGGAGCCGGTGCGGTTGGAGGCTCCGATCGACCCGATCGGCGGGAACCTGGGGTTCACGGTCGTCGTCCGGGGAGACGCCACAGTGGTCAGCAACGAGAACGAGGGGACTTTGGCCGTCGGCGGGGACCTCATCATGCGGGGCGACTACCGCGTCGCGGCCGACAACCCGGAAACGTACGTCGACGATGGCGATGCCCGGCCCACAGCGTTGGTGGTGGGCGGCCGGATCGGCTTCGCGCAGAGCACCGGACGCGTCACGGTCCTGCAGCAGGGTTACGTTAAGGTCGGCGACTTGAGCGGGACGGTCGTCATGGACCGCGACAACAACGGCGCACTCGTGAACAACCGGCTGAATGCCACCGGCGACTACGAAGACCCGGTCCGGGGACACGAGCGCCCTGAACGGCGTCTACACCTGGGCCCCGCCGAACTTCTCGGGCATCGGCGGCCCGGAGGCACGCTACGTCCTCGTCAACTTCCCCGACGCCAAGGAGATCACGCTGCCGGCGGGCTCCGGGGCCACGGTCGAGGGCACCGTCTACGCTCCGGGTGCCTCGCTCATCGACGAGAACGCCTCCAACATCGAGGGCAACGTCATCGTGGACCGGCTCACCCACGGCACGCAGGACGACAACGGCGGCGAGATCCACGACTTCCAGTTCGGCACCACGCTCGACTGCGTCGCCGGCTCGCCCACGCCCACGCCCACGCCGACACCGGTTCCGACACACGACCCCACGCATACGCCGACGGGGAGGCCCACCGCCACGCCCACCCGCGAACCCGACGTCACGCCGACGCCTACCGGTGGCCGGACGCTCACCCATGCGCCGAGGCCCGCAGCGCCGTCCACTCGCACGTCCGCCGCCGCCCTGCATGTCACGGCGCCGGCCGCGGTGCCGCACGACCCGCAGAAGCCCCACACGACCGATCACGTCCCCGCGCAGCAGGGCGCTCAGCAGAGCTGGACTGACGCGATACAGCAGGGCATGCGCCACTGGTACAGCCAGTATGGTGCGCACACGCAGAACGACAGCGCGTTCGCCCTGGTCGTGCCCCTGCAGAAGAAGGACGACGACTGGCCGGTTTGGGGGCACAAGTCCTACCCCGCCTGGCATGACTCGCGTTCGGCCACGGATCAGCGACGTCGTCACGCGCACAAGAAACACAAGGTCCACGGCCACCGTCCGGCCTGATCGTACGGCGCCGACCGTGCCCACCCGCGGTGTCCTCCGAGGACGGCACCGCGGGATCGGACGGCACCGGCTCAGCGTAGGAAGGCTGCGGCGATTCCGGCATCGACGGGGATGTGCAGGCCGGTGGTGAGGGACAGGTCGCCGCCGGTGAGGGCGAAGACGGCGGCGGCGACGTGCTCGGGCAGCACCTCGCGCTTGAGCAGGGTGCGCTGGGCGTAGAACTCGCCGAGCTTGCCTTCGGGCACGCCGTACACGGCGGCCCGGTCGGCGCCCCAGCCGGAGGCGAAGATGCCGGAGCCGCGGACCACGCCGTCGGGGTTGATGCCGTTGACGCGGATGCCGTGTTCGCCGAGTTCGGCCGCGAGCAGGCGCACCTGGTGGGCCTGGTCGGCCTTGGCAGCGCCGTAGGCGACGTTGTCCGGGCCGGCGAACACGGCGTTCTTGCAGGCGATGTAGACGATGTCGCCGCCCATGCCCTGTTCGACCATGACGCGGGCGGTCTCGCGGGAGACGAGGAAGGAGCCGCGGGCCATCACGTCATGCTGGCGGTCCCAGTCGTCGGCGGTGGTCTCCAGCAGGGAGCGGGACAGAGACAGCCCGGCGTTGTTGACCACCAGGTCGACCCCGCCGAAGGCCAGCACCGTCTGCCGTACGGCCTCGATGACCTGGGCCTCGTCGGTGATGTCGGCCTGGACGGCCACGGCCACGTCGGCAGGGCGGTGGGCGCGGGCGCCGATCTCGGCGGCGACCTTCTCCGCGGCGGCCAGGTCGCGGTCGGCGACCACGACGCAGGCGCCCTCGGCGGCCAGGCGGCGGGCGGTGGCCGCGCCGATGCCCGAGCCGCCGCCGGTGACCAGCGCGATGCGGGTGGCCAGCGGCTTGGGCGCCGGCAGGCGGCGCAGCTTGGCCTCCTCCAGCTCCCAGTATTCGATGCGGAACTTCTCGGCCTCCTCGATCGGCGCGTAGGCCGACAGCGCCTCGGCGCCGCGCATCACGTTGATCGCGTTGCAGAAGAACTCGCCCGCGACGCGGGCGGTCTGCTTGTCGCGGCCGAAGGAGAACATGCCGACGCCCGGCACCAGCACGATGGCCGGGTCCGTACCCCGCAGTGGCGGCGAGGCAGGGGTGGCGTTGCGCTCGTAGTAGGCGCGGTAGTCCTCACGGTAGGCCGCGTGCAGCTCGCCAAGACGGCCGATCACCTCCTCCAGCGGCGCGCCGGCGGGCAGGTCGAGCACCATCGGCGCGACCTTGGTCCGCAGGAAGTGGTCCGGGCAGGAGGTGCCCCGGGCGGCGAGGTCCCCGTGCCTCTCACGGGACAGGAAGTCGAGCACCTCGGGGGTGTCGGTGTAGTGGCCGACCTGGCGGACGTCGGTCGAGCACAGGCCGCGCAGCACGGGGAACAGCTCCGCCGCCCGTTCGTGCCTGGCCTGCTCCGGTAGCGGCTCGTAGCCCGGCTTCACCGGTCCGAACGGCTCGGGCCTGCCGTGCTCGGCGATGTACGCCTCGGCGGTGCGGATGATCCACAGGGAGTTGCCGGCGCATTCGGCGGAGGTGTCGCCCCAGGCGGTGATGCCGTGCCCGCCCAGGATGCAGCCGACGGCCTGAGGGTTGGCGTCCTTGATGGCGGCGATGTCCAGGCCGAGCTGGAAGCCGGGCCGCCGCCAGGGCACCCAGACGACCCGGTCGCCGTAGATGCGCCGGGTCAGCTCCTCGCCGTCGGCGGCGGCCGCGATGGCGATCCCCGCGTCGGGATGGAGATGGTCCACGTGCGCCGCGTCGACCAGGCCGTGCATCGCGGTGTCGATCGACGGCGCGGCCCCACCTTTGCCGAAGGCGCAGTGGTCGAAGGCGGCGACCATCTCGTCCTCGCGCTCGACGCCCGGGTAGACGCCGGTCAGCGCGCGCAGCCGGTCGAGCCGCAGCACGGCCAGGCCGGCCTCGGTGAGCGTGCCGAGGTCGCCGCCCGATCCCTTCACCCACATCAGTTCCACGTCGGAGCCGGTGACCGGGTCGAGGGCCGTTCCCTTGGCCGAGGCGTTGCCCCCGGCGAAGTTCGTGTTGCGGGGATCGGCTCCCAGCAGGTGCGCGCGTTCGAGCAGCTGCTCAACCGGCGTGGTCATGCAATTTCCCCCTACGAGTGGTCAATATGCTCGGACGATATTGGATGCATAGGACGAGTTGTGACAAAACGGGCGACGGGCGGCAGGCTACAGCGGCGCGCCGAGCCGCCGGAGACCGGCCCCCGGACCTGGCCCGCCGGACCCGGCCCCAGGACCCGGACCCGGACCCGGACCCCCGGCCTGGCCCACAGCGAAGGACTGCAGAGAAGGACGCGGTGAGGACCTGCGCGGCGCGGGGATCCGCGACGGCCGCAGCCCACCTGCTGGGCCTGGGCAAGCGGCAGATCGGTTACGTGGCAGGCCCGCGCTCGATCCGGCAGTGCGTGGAGCGGGGGCAGGGCGCCGGGGCAGGCCGCCTGCTGTCGCCGGCCTCGCCCCCGAGACCGCGATCACGACCGTGGAGGTGCCGGCGATGACGGCGCGCGAGGGGCAGCAGGGCGCCGCCTCGGCCCGTGTCGCTCAGCTCGATCCGCCGGCCCACCCACCGGCTCGGCCGGATCGCCGCCGAACTGCTGCCGGACGAATGCGACCGCCCCGACAGCCACGTGCAGCAGCAGGTGATTTTCCAGCCCGAGCTCGTGGTCCGCGAGTCCACCGCGGGCCGTACGCAGCCACAGGAGAGCGAATGAACACCCACGCGGCGGTCGACCTGGTGCGCCGCAGCGAACACCTGCCGCCCGCGGGGCGGCGAGACCGCCTGGGACCACGCCGAGGCCGGTCTGCCCGCTCCCTCGTGAGCCCGGGTGTCCCGCTTCGGCGTCAGCGGACCTGGCCCACGCCGCCGAGCGCGCCGGCTTTGCCCTCCCGTACGAAGGGGTAGTCGGTGTCCGGCCGCCACTCGTGCAGCGGCACCACGCCCGGCTCCACCAGGTCGAGGCCGTCGAAGAACGTGACGATCTGGTCGTACGACCGGGAGGTGGTGCCGGGAACGGAGGTCCGGCTGAAGACCTTGCGGCCCTCCTCCTCCTGGTCCTCGCTCAGCTCGCCGAGGGAGCCGTGCGACACGACCAGGAAGCTGCCCGGCACGAGCGGTCCCCGGAGCGCAGTGACGATCTTCAGGGCCTCGTCGTCGTCCGGGACGAAGTGCAGCACGCCGAGCAGGAGGACGGCGAGCGGCTGGGAGAAGTCGATGTGCTCCCGGACCTCCGGATGCCGCAGCAGCGCCTCGGGGTCGCGCATGTCCGCCTCGACCGCGCGCACCCGCTCGTTCTCGGCGAGGATGGCCCGCGCGTGGACGAGGACGATGGGGTCGTTGTCCACGTAGACGATCCGGGACTCCGGGGCCAGTTCCTGGGCGACCTGGTGGACGTTGCGCTGCGTCGGAAGCCCGGCGCCGACGTCGAGGAACTGCCGGATGCCCTGCCGCGAGAGGTAGGTGACGGCCCGGATCAGGAACTCGCGGTTCTCCCGGGCGATGTCGGGAAGGTTGGGAAGAATCTCGATGATCTTCTCGGCGGCCTCACGATCCGCCGCGAAATTGTCCTTGCCGCCCAGGTAGTAGTCATACATCCGGGCGACGCTGGGCGTAAACGGGTCGACGCCCGCAGGCGCCTTACGCTCGTCCACAACACTCCCCTCGTCGTACATCAAGGATGGTACGGCCTTGATCGCGATCGGGAGGACACGTCACCGGATTGTCATCAAACCTCAGATACCGGCATGAAGGGGCCATCGAGGCGGTGCATGAGGCACCGGTCCGCGGCGGCAACGGACACCACCCTTCGCACTCCTGGCACGCCGGACCACACCGGGCGAACGTCCCGCCAGATCTCGCGTCCGGTACCGGCCGCCGGGACCGCACGGCGCCCCGAGGTTCCCCGCCGCAGGCCCCTCCGCCGCGTAGGCTCCGGCGAAGGCGAGCCCGGCTGACCTGCGTGCATCCGCTCTCCGCGGCACTCCATCACGGAAGCGCGTCGAATCTGTTATCAGCCCCGGCGGACCACTCCTTGACGTGCCAAGACGGTAATTTTCGAGCTTACGGACAGTACGTTACCCACCTCGGTGCATGTCCGACAGTCTTGACAGTGCACGCCGGCCCGCCTACGGTCACGAAACACCGCCGTCATACGCAGTTGAATGTTAGCGCTAACAGCATGAGGAGCCCCCCACTCATGAGAGCGGCCCCCGCCACAGCTCGCCCGATCCCCTGCGGGAACGTTCCGCGCCTACCCGCCCGTACGAACCCGGCCCCTCATGAGCGATCGCCTCGTGGACGTCTCGCCCGCACCCCCCGAGGTGAGCGCCCCGCTCCTCGCGCCACATCACCGGTAGGACTTCGCCTTCACCCTCGGCCCCTCACGCTCCGGGCTCCCCCGGCCCTCCCCGGCAGGACCACCGGACCGGCCGCAGGCCGGCAGCCCGCCCGCCCTCACGCCGACCGCTCACTCGTATTCCACACCCCACGTGTCAGGCGTTGCCTGACGTCGCCCATCAGAGGAGTTCCGCGTGCCCAGAAATCGCCGAGGCACGGCGATCACCCCACTGACCCCCCGGCAGTCGCGGGGGATCTCGCTCGCGACGGTCGCCGCGCTCGTGTGCACCGGTCTCGTGTCCACGGGCGGTGTGGCGAACGCCGCCGGGTGGTCCCCCAAACCCTCGTACACGTCGACGGACAAGGGTGACGGCACGTATTCCGTGCCGATTCTTCGCTCCGACGTGCCGGACATCAGCGTGGAGCGCGTCCCGGCCTCGGAGAACAAGGAGCACCGGGACGTCTACTACATGATCAGCACGACGATGCACCTGAGCCCCGGTGCGCCGATCATGAAGTCGTACGACCTGGTGAACTGGGAGATCGTCAACTACGTGTTCGACCGGGCCGACATCGGCGACGCGTTCTCCCTCCGCAACGGGCAGAACTCCTACGGCCAGGGCCAGTGGGCGTCGTCCTTGCGCTACCACGACGGCAAGTTCTACGTCGTCTTCAACACCAACAACCTCGGCGGCGCCTACCTCTACAGCACGGACGACGTCGAGAACGGGAAGTGGAAGCGCACGCCCCTCGGCCGCGCCCTGCACGACCCGTCGCTCTTCTTCGACGACGACGGCACGCCGTACATCTTCTACGGCTCCGGCGGGACGAGCGCCGTGCGCCTCAACAGCGACATGACGGCCATCGCGCAGGACTACCCGAACATCTTCACGGCGGCGGACTACGCCGGCAAGCCGTTCATCGGCGGCCTGTTCGAGGGCGCCCAGGTCTTCCACATCAACGGCTACTACTACGTGGTCGTCATCACCTGGCCCTCCGGTTCCGGGCGCCAGGTCGCCATGTTCCGCTCGAAGGACCTGCTCGGGCGCTACACGTCAGCGGACGGCTCGAACACCTACGAGGCGCGCGGGGTGCTCAACTCCAACGGCTTCGCCCAGGGCAGCCTCGTGCCGATCTCGCGCGAGGACGGCGGCACCGACTGGTACGGCATGTTCTTCCGCGACAACTTCCCGATCGGGCGCACCCCGGCGCTCATCCCGGCCACCTGGCAGGACGGCTGGCCGACGTTCGGCAACAACGGGGTCGTGCCGGTGGAGGGCACGTTCGCCAAGCCGATCAAGCTCAGCCCAGAAGAGGAGAGGTTCGAGCAGCAGAAGGGTCTGGTCGCCTCCGACGACTTCGCCAACGACGCCCCGCACAAGGCGTACATGGACGAGCAGTGGACGATCCCTGACCCGCCCACGTACGACGACTCGCTCATCGGCGTCGAACTCCTGCAGAACGCCGGGTTCGAGTCCGACGCGGTCTCGCCGTGGGCCGGCAGTACGGCGCGACGCTCAGCCGGGACACGACCGACCCGGCAGCGGGGTCCGCGGCGCTGAAGGTGAGCACCCGCACGCTCAACGGGTCCGGCCCTAACCAGTACCTGAACGGGAAGATCCAGCGCGGCGTGACCTACACCGTGTCGGCGAAGATCAAGTACGCCTCGGGCCCGAGCAGCATCCGGTTCAACCTCGTGGCGGACTGGGGTGCGGGCGTCCAGACGATGGCGTCCGGGAACGTTCCGGCCGGGCAGTGGACGACGGTGACGGGCCAGTACACCGTCCCGGCGTCGGCGAACGTGGACAACTTCAAGTTCGCCGTCGAAACCCCGTGGGGCAACCCGCAGCCGGCGTCGTCGAGCGTGGACTACCTGATCGACGACGTCTCGATCGTCGGCCGGCCGGTCACGACCGAGAGCCCGAGCAAGGAGGAGATCGCCCCCAACGGGTCGCGGCTCGACCCCGTCTGGGAGTGGAACCACGCCCCCGACAACCGCTACTGGTCGCTCACGGACCGGGACGGCTGGCTGCGGCTGACGACCGGCAAGGTGGTCACGGGCAAGTACGTCTACACCAAGCTCTCCGGCCGGGACGAGCTGACCTGGTTCGAGGAGGCGCGGAACACGCTCTCGCAGCGTACGTTCGGGCCGCGGCAGTCCGTCGAGACCAAGATGGACATCTCCGGCATGAAGAACGGTGACGTCGCCGGCCTGGCCGCCTACAACCGCGGGTTCTCCTACGTGGCGGTCAAGCGCGTCGACGGCCAGAACACGCTGGGCGTCGTCAACCGGGGACAGCCGTTCACGGTCGACATCGACCAGGCGGCGATCGAGAACTTCGTGTCCGGCACGACGGTGCCGCTGGGAGACGCGACCCAGGTGTACGTGAAGGCGGACCTCGACTTCAGCTCGCCCGCCGGGCAGCTGTGGACGACGTTCTACTACAGCCTCGACGGGCTGAAGTGGACCCAGCTGGGCAGCCGTGTCGGCCCGCAGACGCTCGACGGCAGCCTCTCGCACTTCATGGGACACCGGATCGGCCTGTTCGACTACGCGACGAAGGAGAAGGGCGGGCACGTCGACTTCGACTACTACAAGCTCAGCGACACGCTGACCGCGCAGAACAAGCCGCTGGACACCAGTGCCCTCGACGCGGCCATCGCGTACGCCGGCACGCTCGACAAGCGCGACTACCCGGCGGACGCCTGGGCCGGCATGCAGGCCGCGCTCGACGGCGCGAAGGCGGCGCGGGCCGGTGAGTTCGGCACCCAGAACCAGATCGACGCGCCGGAGCGGGCGCTCAGCTACCAGCTGGCCCGGCTCGGCACGCTCAAGTCCGCCACACCGGAGGTCAAGCTGACCGTCACCGCCTCCTCCCGCTGCATCGGCACCTCGGCGTACCTGGCGGTCACGGCCGTCAACGACTCCGGCGTGCCGGCGACGGTGACGCTGACCACCCCGTTCGGTTCCAAGACCGTGACCGACGTGGCCCCCGGCAAGCAGGCCTACCAGTCCTTCAACACCCGGGCCGGTCAGATCGACGCGGGCACGGTGACCGTGAAGGGGACCGCGACGATCGGCGGCAAGCAGGTCACCACGTCCTACGACGCGGCCTACCCCGCGGCCGGCTGCCGCTGAGCTGCTCACACCGCGGTCAGTTGCCGCCGACCGCACCGGCGGTGGCCACGGTCCACACGACGAGGACACCGCCGTAGCACAACCGGGGCCGGCCAGCCGGCCGGCCCCCCTAACACGTCGCGCGCATCTGCGCCGTTCGCCAGGGCGGGCGGCTGCCCATCCCTATCCGCAGTGAGCCGACCCGCCCCGGCGCGTCCGTGTCCCCGAAAAGTCTGAGGTCAAGGAGGATATTCAGTGTTGAAACGCGTTCGAAGGACGACCCGGCGACGGGTCGCCGCCATGGCGGTGGCCGGCGCCATGCTGGCCGCGGCGGTCGCCGCGACGGCGGGTCCGGTCCAGGCCGCCGCCCCGAACATCATCGTGAACGGCGGGTTCGAGGACGGCCTCGCCGGCTGGTTCACCAACAACGGGAACGCGACCGACGGCGCGACGCTGTCGCCCACGACGGACGCGTACGCGGGCGCGAGCGCCGTGCTCGTCACCGACCGCAAGACGACCGGATCCGGCCCGATGCAGGACCTGTCCGGCAAGGTGCAGGCCGGCAAGACGTACGCGATCACGGCGCGGGTCAAGTACGAGAACCCCAACAGCCCGGCGACCAAGCAGTTCTTCGCCACCATGCACTACGGCGGCTCGACCTACACGAACGTCGGCACCGTGACCGTGGCGCGCGGACAGTGGGGGCTCATCCAGGGCACCTTCACGATTCCGGCGGGGCAGAGCGTCACCACCGCGAGGCTGTTCTTCGAGACACCGTGGACGTCGAACCCCGCGTCCGCCCCGGACACGCACCTCATGGACTTCAAGGTCGACGACGTGTCCGTCTCCGAGTTCGTGCCGTCGACGACCATCGAGGCGCTCGGCAAGAACCCCGGCGAGGGCAACCCGCTCATCTCGCACAAGTTCGGCGCGGACGGCAACGCGTTCGTCCACGACGGCCGCGTGTACATCTACATGACCAACGACACGCAGGAGTACAAGCCGGGCCCCAACGGCGTCTCCCCCACCAACACGTACGGTGGGATCAACACGATCACGGTCATCTCGTCCGACGACCTCATGAACTGGGTCGACCACGGTGAGATCCCCGTCGCGGGCCCGAACGGCATCGCCCGCTACGCGAACAACTCGTGGGCCCCCGCCATGGAGAGCAAGGTCGTCGACGGCAAGGAGAAGTTCTTCCTCTACTTCGCCAACAACGGTGGCGGCTCGGGCGTCATCGTCGGCGACTCGCCGGTCGGCCCCTGGCACGACGAGCGCGGCAACCTGCTCATCACCAGTGCCACTCCGGGCGCGTCCGACGGCAAGAACTGGCTCTTCGACCCCGGCGTGTTCGTCGACGACGACGGCCAGGGTTACCTCGTCTTCGGTGGCGGCGGCGACGACGGGTCGCGCAGCGCCGAGAACACGAACCACCCGAAGTCCACGCGCGTGATCAAGCTCGGCGACGACATGATCAGCACGAAGGGCTCGGCGGAGGTCATCGACGCGCCGCTCGTGTTCGAGGCCGGCCACCTGTTCAAGCGCGACGGCAAGTACTACTACTCGTACTCGTCGAACTTCGGGTTCGGCGGCCCGATCGACCCGAACGGCCCGCCGACCGGCGCCATCGCCTACCTCATGGCCGACAGCCCGATGGGCCCCTGGACGCCCGAAACGTACAAGGGAATCATCTTCCGCAACCCCGGCACCTACTTCGGCGCCGGCGGCAACAACCACCAGTCGGTGTTCAAGCTCGACGGGCAGTACTACTTCACCTACCACGCCCAGACGCTCAACAGCCGCATCACGGGCGGTGCCACCCAGGGCTTCCGCAGCCCGCACCTCGCCAAGCTCGACTTCAACGCGGACGGCACTATCAAGGAGGTGAAGGGCGACTACAAGGGCGTCGAGCAGATCCGCAACCTCGACCCCTACCGGGTGATCGAGGCCGAGACGATCGCCTGGCAGCAGGGCATCGCGACGAAGAAGGTCGACGGCGGGTCGGAGGAGTTCGGCGCGCAGGCGCCCAACCTCGTGGTGTACGACATCGACAACGGCGACTGGACGTCGCTCGCGAAGGTCGACTTCGGCGAGAACGGCGCCACCGGCGTCACCGCCAAGGTGCGCCCGCTGGTGGCGGGCGGGAAGATCGAGATTCGTCTCGACGGCCGCACCTCGCCCGTGGTCGCGACCATCCCCGTCGACGCGCCGCTCGGCGAGTGGACGAAGCTGACCGCCAAGCTGGACGGCGTCAAGGGTGTGCACGACGTGTACTTCACCTACGCCGGACCCGAGGGCGCGGACCTCTTCGAGATCGACTCCTGGTCCTTCGCGGCGAACCCGTCGTCCTCGCCGGAGGTCAAGCTGACGGTCACCGCTTCCTCCCGTTGCATCGGCACCTCGGCGTACCTGGCGGTCACGGCCGTCAACGCCGGTGACGCGCCGGCCACGATCACGCTGAACACCCCGTTCGGCACCAAGACCGTGACCGACGTGGCCCCGGGCAAGCAGGCCTACCAGTCCTTCAACACCCGGGCCGCCCAGATCGACGCGGGCACGGTCACCGTGACCGGAACCGCGACGATCGGCGGCAAGCAGGTCACCACGTCCTACGACGCGGCCTACACCGCGGCCACCTGCCGCTGACCACACCAGCGGTGACCACCGTCCACGCGACGAGGACACCGCCATAGCACAACCCGGGGCCGGCCGGCCGACCCGCCGGCCGGCCCCGCCTCCCATATCTGGAGCGATCACATGAAAATCAACCGGACTACCCAGCTACTCGCCGCGTCGGTGCTCGGCCTCGCGCTCGCCGGCGCCGGCGCGGCCGGTCCCGCGCTGGCCGACGACGACCCCGGCAACGGCAAGGGCATCGACGTGTCGGTGAAGATCGAGCCCGTCACCACTCCCGGCCAGGTGTCGATGACGGTGGCCGACAACGGCGGTGTGTCCCTGCAGGAAAACGGGTCCAACGCCACCGCCCGCCAGTTCGTCGGCACCCTGCCGACGGTCACGGTGACCGACACCCGCAAGCCCGAGGACATCCCCGCCGGTGACTTCTGGGCGGTCGTCGGCCAGGCCAGCCAGTTCACCGCGACCGGCAACTCCTCGGCGACCATCGGCCCCGAATACCTGGGATGGAAGCCGCGCCTGCTGACCGACTCCTCCACCGGGGCGGTGTCGGCCGGTGAGCCGGTCTCCAGCGTCATCTCCGACGGCTCCGGAGCGCCCACCGAGGGTCTCAAGGGGCAGGAACTGCTGGTGTCGACGGCCAACTCCGCCGACGAGATCGGCACCTGGCAGGTCAACGCCGACCTGGCCCTGCGCACCCCCGTCGACGTCGCCGCCGGGGAATACCACTCCACCTTGACCCTTTCGCTGTTCAACCAGTCCTG
>NZ_MWJN01000099.1:0-33313 GCF_002027145.1 Microbispora sp. GKU 823
CCGACGACTGAGAGGAAGGCAGTCCCGTGGACGTTCCCCGCTCCCTGACGGCTCAGCTCTACCTGCTGGCCTACGACCCCCGCAAGGAGCGGGTGGTGACGAACTACCGCTTCCCCTTCCTGCTGCGCGCGGCCGCCCTCACCGACCTGCTGCTCGCCGGCCGGATCGCCGACGACGGAGGCAAGGTGCGCGTGGTGTCGGAGGACCGGACCGCCGACCCGGTTCTCGACGGCCTGCTCCGCCAGATCGCCCAGTCGAGGCCCCGGTCCTGGCGGCACTGGATCGGCAAGGACGGCCGGGCGACGGCCCGTGCGGTCCGGGACGAACTGGAGGTGGGCCGCTGGGTCAGGGTGGAGCTGCGCCAGCCGTTCCTGATCTTCAACAGGAGCTACGTCCGCGTACGCGACACGCGTGTGGTGAAACGCCTCACGACGCAGGTCGCGGGCGCTCTCACCGGCCCGGTGTCCCGGGTCGGGGACCGCGAGGCGGCCCTCGTCGGCCTGGCCGCCGCGGGAGAGCTCGGGACGATCCTCCCGCGGGCGAAACGGCGGGCGCACAAGCAGCGCATCGCCCAGCTGACCGAACGCGGCGGCCCGGCGGCCCCGGCCCTCCGCAAGGTCATCCAGCAGATCGATGCCTCGAGCTCCGGCTGAGGCTCCCCGGCGGCCGCAGAGGCCCGGTCACCTGCCGCAGGTGCGGAGCATGTTGAGCAGGGCGACCTTCTCCGCACGGGTCACCAAGAGCCGGTAGTGGTGCTTCACGGTGATCCACGAGGTCGCGTAACGGCACCAGTACGCACGGCGCGGCGGACGCCAGCTCTGCGGCCCCTGGCCTCCCTTGGCCATGTTGGCGGAGTGGCTCACCACGACGAGCTCGGGACGGCTGAGGTCGTTGGCGAACGCCCGCCGCTTCGCCTGGCTCCATCTCTTGGCGCCGGAGCGCCAGGCGTACGCCAGGGGAACGACGTGGTCGACGTCGATCTGCTTCACACTCTTCAGCACCTTGCCGTCGTACGGGCTGTGCCAGACGCCCTTCACGGCCTGGCACGCCCCGTTCCTCCGTACGCCCCGGCCCTGGCGGGTGAGCACCACCTCCCGCGCGTCGCACTCCCCCTTGTGGTGCGCCCAGCGCGGCTGGAACCGCCGATGGCTGTAACCGCGAAGCGACAACGGCTTGGCGACCTTCAGCTGCGCCAGCATGCGGCGGGCCGGCGCCCCGGCATCGGCCGCGGCCTGCGGGGCGATCGCGACAGCGGTGATCGGGAGGACCGCGAGGGACAGTACGGCGATCTGGAAAGTGCGGCTTATGGAGATCATGATTCCAGCCATACCAGTCCATCCCCACTGCCCGTGACTATATGCGGGCGCAGGGCGATCCGCGGGCGGGAATGTCCGGCGATCTCGGGTGGTTGCAAGGCGCGGAAGTTGAAGATTCAATTAGGAGGGCGGCCATGCCCGCTGTCACCGCCGACACCCTGACGCTGCCACGAGTCGCCGCACCGGATCCGGCCGTCGCAACCCCACGCCCCGTTCGCTCGGTGACGACCGCGCCCAGCGGCTTCGAGGGTGAGGGCTTCCCCGTACGGCGCGCGTTCGCCGGAGTGCCACAGTCCGCGCTGGACCCGTTCATCCACATGGACCAGATGGGCGAGGTCGAGTACGCCCCCGGCGAGCCGAAGGGCACGCCATGGCATCCGCACCGCGGCTTCGAGACCGTCACCTACATCATCGACGGCGTCTTCGAGCACCAGGACTCCAACGGTGGCGGCGGCACCATCACCAACGGCGACACCCAGTGGATGACCGCCGGGTCCGGCCTGCTGCACATCGAGAAGCCGCCGGAGCACCTGGTGGTCTCGGGCGGGCTCTTCCACGGCATCCAGCTGTGGGTGAACCTTCCTCGCGCGCACAAGTTCCACCTGCCCCGCTACCAGGACATCCGGGGGCGGGAGGCGGCGCTGCTCGCCTCGGCCGACGGCGGCGCGCTGCTGCGGGTGATCGCCGGGGAGCTGGACGGGCACGCCGGGCCGGGCGTCACGTTCACCCCGATCACGATGGTGCACGCGACCGTCAGCCCCGGGGCCCGGCTCGACCTGCCGTGGAACCCGGAGTTCAACGCCCTCGCCTACGTCCTGGCCGGTCAGGGATCCGTGGGCGCCGAGCGGCGGCCGGTCCGCAAGGGGCAGCTCGCGGTCTTCGGGGCGGGCGGGTCGCTGACCCTCGCGGCCGACACCGCCCAGCCCCAGGCCGAGCCCAACCTGGAGGTGCTGCTGCTCGGCGGGCAGCCGATCCGCGAGCCGGTCGTGCACTACGGGCCGTTCGTGATGAACACCCGCGCCGAGATCATCCAGGCGATGGAGGACTACCAGGCGGGCCGCCTGGGCGTCATCCCCGCCGAGCGGGTTCCGCACGCCGACGGACCCCTGACCGCGACGGACTGACACGCCCGCCGAAGGCCGGCCGAGGAGCGCACCCATCCGCCGCCCGGCCGGCCTCACGCGGCTGGGCCACGATTTCCGCCGGTCACTCCGTCGCGAGCCCCGCGCTGACCGTACGCAGCGCATCGAGGAGATCGCGGGCCGACGGAGCCCGCTCCGGATCGACGAGCCACTGGGCCGCCATCCCGCCGAGCAGTGCCTGGTAGAACGCGCCGACAGCCATCGCCCTGTGTTCGTCCGCGGCCGGATCCAGGTGTTCGAAGATCGCCGCCAGGCCCAGCCTCGCCTGCCGGTTGGCGGTCGCGAACGCCTCGCGCAGCTCCGGGAGCCGGTCCATCTGGGCGATGAGCTCGAACTGGATGGCCCACAACGGTCTCATCCTGGCGAAGGACTCGATGATGCGCGTCCAGGTCGCCTCGAATCGCTGCGCGGGTGCGCCGTCGAGCGACGCGTCGGCGGCGAGAGTCTGCTCGATCTCCTTTCCCCATTCCTCCATCGCCTCGATGAGGGCCGCGTCGAGCAGGGCCTTCGTCGATCTGAAGTGATAGCCGATGGCGGCGAGGCTCGTGCCGGCGGCCGCCGCGATGTCACGCGCGGTGGTGCCGGAGTATCCCTTCTCCATCAGGCACCGCTTGGCGCCCGCGAGCAGATCTTCCCGGTTTCCCATGCTCAGAGCCTAGCCCATGCAAGCACAAATGTCTTGGACAATCGTGCTAGACAGGTGATTGAGACGCTTGTACAGTTCCCGGCATGGCGAACATCTTGGTCTCCGGCGGAAGCGTCGCCGGGCTGACGCTGGCTTTCTGGCTCCGCGAGCACGGCTTCGCGGTGACCGTCGTGGAACGCGCGCCCTCGCTGCGGGACGGCGGCTACAAGATCGACATTCGGGGGGCGGCACTCGACGTCGTCGCCCGCATGGGCCTGCTGGACGAGGTGCGGCGGCACAGCACCGACATGCAGGTCGCACGCTTCGTCGACGCACGCGGCAGGCAGATCGGCACGATGAGCGCGCAGCTGTTCGGCGGCCGAGAGGGCGACGACGTCGAGATCATGCGTGGCGACCTCACCCGGCTCCTGCACGCGGCGACCGGAGACGGCGTCGAGTACGTCTTCGACGACTCCGTCACCGCCCTGCGGGAGACCCCCGACGGCGTGCACGTCACCTTCGTGAACGGCTCCCCGCGCACGTTCGACCTGGTGGTGGGCGCCGACGGCCTGCACTCCACCGTACGCGGGCTGGCCTTCGGCGAGGAGTCGCGGTTCGTCCACGACCTCGGGCACTACATCTCGATCTTCACGGTGCCGAACCATCTCCACCTGGACCGTACGGAGATGATGCATCCGGCCCCGGGCAGGAGCGCCGGGATGTACAGCACCGGGCGCGGCGACGACGCCAAGGCGATGTTCCTGTTCTCCTCGCCGCCGCTGGAGTACGACCGGCGGGACCCCGCGCAGCAGAAGAAGCTCCTCGCCGACGTCTTCTCCGGCCAGGGCTGGGAGGTCCCGCGCCTCCTCGACGCCATGGGGGACGCGCCGGACTTCTACCTGGACTCGATCAGCCAGGTGCGCATGGACCGCTGGTCGTCGGGCCGGGTGGCGCTCGTGGGCGACGCCGCCTACGCGGCCTCACCCGCGTCCGGTCAGGGCACCAGCCTGGCCCTGGTCGGCGCCTACGTTCTCGCGGGCTGCCTCGCCGAGGCGGCGGGCGACCACGCCGCGGGGTTCGCCGCCTACGAGCGCGAGATGCGGCACTTCGTGGAGGAGAACCAGAAGCTCGCCGCGGGCAACCTCAAGGGCATGGTGCTGAAGTCCGCGGCACAGATCCGGTTCCAGATGCTGATGTTGCGGCTGATGCCGCATCTGCCGGGGAAGAACCGCATGATCGAGCGGGTCACCGAGCCCATCCGCAGGGCCGCGACCGCGATCACGATCAGGGATTACCGCACGCCGGCCTCGTAGCCGCGCACCGTGGGCCGCGGTGGAGTTCGGGAACCGGCAACATTTCGGGGTTATCCGGCATCTCACCCCGTATGAGATTGCGTACGGTTCTCGCGACAGTTCTCCTGACCGCCGTTCCGCTGAGCGGACACCCCGCGGCGGCCGCCACGCCGGTCACGATCGCGTACGCACAGCGAACGCAGACCTGGGAACTGGTGCTCACCAACGGAGACGTGGTGAAGGTGCCCGAAGCGCTCGCCGTCGCGCCCAGCGACGCGGTCAACGCCGGGGCCCGGACGGCGTTCCTGGTCAGCGGAGACGGCCGGCACTTCTTCTATTTCCGCAAGTCGGACGGGCGGTTCGCCGAGCGGACTCTGCACGGCAAGGAAAGAGTGATCCGGAGCATCGAGGCGTACACGACCGGCGAGGAGTGGCCGTCGGTGTCGGACGACGGCAGTTTCGTGGTCACCGGGACCTCGGCGCCGGGGCTGGGGGTCCTGGTGGACGTGCGGAAAGGCAAGACGTTGCCGCAGCCCGGAGGGACGGACGAGTGGAGCTTCTCGGGCTTCAGCCCGGACAGCAAGCGGCTGCTGATGCAAGGGGTGCTGGGGGGCCGGGTGACGGTGTTCGACCGAGGGCTGCGCACCCGGCTGCGGTCGAAGACGCGGCTGTCGCCGGTGGCCCTGGCGAACGACTACGTGACGGCGGCGGCGCCTGTCGGCTCGTGGCCCAAGTCTCGCAAGCTGCGCCTGGTCGACCTGCGTACCGGCAAGGCGAGCGGCACCATCACCGTGCGGCTGCCCCGGGGACAGTACGTCGACGACCTCGACTTCGACAAGGCGGGACGCCTGATCGTCCGGTCGAAGACCAGGACGGGCGTGGCGATCTACCGGGTCTCGAAGACGACCGGCAAGGCGACGCCGCTCCGGACGATCACCAGGCCCGACGTGAAGGTCTGGGTGCTCCCCGGGGACGACGAATACGAGCCGTGGACGGAGAAGCAGTGAGTCCGGCCTCTGCCGTCGGCGACGTGTGAACGGCTCCCCTCCATCAGACGTCGTACTGGTGAGCGGAAGGGGAAGCATCGTGCGTACCGTATTCGTCTCGGCCATGACGGCGCTCGGGCTGGCGTGCCTGCCGGCCGTGGCGGCCCACGGCGTGACCCGGCAGGGCGGCCAGGCCGGGGAGAGCGCGCCGGAGTGGCGGCTGACCAGGGTGAACACGCTGCCCGGGGACGACGTACTCAACGACGTGACGGCCCTGGGCAACGGGTCGGTGTGGGCGGCCGGACACCGGGTCGTGAACGGCAGGCAGCGCGGCCTGGTCGAGTGGTTCGACGGCGGATCGTGGCAGGTGATCCCCGGCAGCCCGCCGTACGAACTGACGGCCGTGACGGCCGGCTCGAACAGGGACGTGTGGGTCTTCGGTCCGGGGAAGGCCGCTCGGTGGAACGGCCGCGGGTGGACCACCGCCTCGCTCGGCAGCGGCTTCTCCGCGACGGACGCCGACGGAACGGGCGCGAAGGACGTCTGGGCGGTCGCCGAGTCCTCGGCCTCGGCCCGGCACTGGACCGGGTCCTCGTGGAAGAGCGTGCGGCTGCCGGCCCGCGCCGCCGCCGTCGACGCGTACAAGGCCGGTGACGTCTGGGCGGCGGGGACCAAGGGCGATCGTCCCGCGATCATGCGGTGGAACGGAAGGTCCTGGGCGCTGATGCCCACACCCGCGATCAAGCTTCCCGCGCCCGACGCCGCCGCGGTCCTCAACGACATCGCCGTCGTGAGCCCCGGCAACGTGTGGGCCGTCGGCGGCGTCACCTGGGAGGGCGCCGACGACGAGGGTGACGACGTGACCTACAGCCGGACCCTGGTCATGCGCTGGAACGGCCGTTCGTGGCTCGCCTCGGTCGGTACGGCCAACGCCCAGCCGTACACGGAGGTGGAGCCCGACGGCAAGGGCGGTATGTGGGTCGTGCAGGGCAACTGGAACTCCACCTTGTGGCACGTCACGGGTTCGGCCTGGCGGAGCACCCCGCTCCCTCGCAAGGCCGGCACCGACGCCGCGCTGTTCTCGATCGCGCGCAGGCCCGGGACGGCGACGCTGTGGGGGGCGGGATTCACCGTGCCGCAGGGCGACCCCGACGATCCCTCGGCCAACGGCACTTTCTGGCGTACGCGCTGACCGGCTGGAATCGCCACATCGTGCACCGGTAGGAGTGGCCGAAGGCGGAGAGGGTGAGCATGCGGCGGAGCGAGTCCCCCATCGCGCGGGGCGTCCTGACGCTGACTCTCGCGGCCGCCGCCTTCGGCTCGGCGTGCTCGGCCGGGTCCCGGACCACACCACCGCAGACGCGGACAGGTCTTCCCACCCCGTCGGCCGCCCTCCGTCCCGCCACGACCGCCTATCCGGGAGCGGAATGGCGTCGCATCAGCCCGGATGACGCCGGTTTCGACCGCGCCGGGTTGGAGAAGATCGCTCTCGATGCCGGGAGGAGAGGCGCGAACTGCCTGGTCGTGATCCGGCACGGGCGACTCGTGGCCGACTGGTACTGGAACGACGCCGACACGACCACCAGCCAGGAGGTTTTCTCCGCGACCAAGTCCTACGCCGGCACCCTGGTCGGCATCGCCGAAGCGGAGGGCAGGCTTTCCATCGATGACAAGGTGTCTGAGTACGTCCCCGAGTGGGCCGGCACCCCCTCGGCAGACGTCACGATCAAGGACATCCTGAGCAACGTCTCCGGCCGGCACTGGGATTTCGACACCGACTACCGCCGCCTCGTCCGGGCCGCCGATCGCACGGGCTTCGCCGTCGGTCTCGCCCAGGACGCGGCCCCCGGGGACGTCTGGGCATACAACAACTCCGCCATCCAGACGCTCGATGCCGTGCTCACGAAGGCGACCGGGCAGAGTCCTGCGGCGTACGCGCAGGAGAGGCTTTTCGGCCCCCTCGGCATGAGCCGCTCGAGGATGACCCTTGATGGAGCCGGCAACACCAACATGTTCTCCGGCCTGAACTCCACCTGCGAGGACATGGCCCGCTTCGGCTATCTCTTCCTACGGGAAGGAAACTGGCAGGGGAAGCAGATCGTCCCCCGGCGGTGGGTCGAGGCGGCGACCGGCCGGCCGTCGCAGAAGTTGAACGCCGCGTACGGCTACCTGTGGTGGGTGAACGCCCGCGGTCCCGTCGTCGACCCGCTGAAGCCCAGCACGAGAGAGCGGAGTTCCGCCGCGCCACGCCGGCGCCTGGTCGAGGGCGCACCTCACGACATGTACTGGGCACTGGGTTTCGGTGGTCAGGTCATCCAGGTCGATCCCGGCTCGGACACGGTCGTCGTACGGCTCGGACGGAATGTCCCGAGAGACCGATACGGGCCTGCCGAAGCCGCCGAAGTGGTGACCACGGCCCTCGTGAAGCCGTAGAGGGACCACCGCCACGGGAGCCGGGGCGCTCGACGGCCGGGATCGGGGAGTAATACCAACTGGTGCAGAGCGGCGATGACCTCACCGCGCACGACTCAGTCCCCGCGAGCCGTTCGCGGGCTGTATGTGCGTGCGTTGACGGCCCGGAAGACGCGTAACGCATGTGACGAGCGTCACATACATCAGCCTATGGACATCCCGTGACCTGCGGTTATGCGCTTTTGATCCTTTTTACGTGATCCTTACCTTTTTGGGGCCTTTGCGACTACATGGGGCAAGTTGGTAGTTTCCTTGCCCTACGACGGGGTCCACGTGACGCCGCCGTTACGAACCCGGCCGGCCCGTGTTCGAAAACGACCATCCACTGTCACCGTCGCCACGTCCTCTCCGCCCCCCTGGGCGGCGGTGATGCCGAATCCGTGCAGCAAGGAGGCCCGGAGCCGGGGAACCAATCGACCTTCGACGAAGGTCTGGGGTGAATCGGCGCGTCAGCGCCGTAGGGCGACTTCCCCGCCCGAATCCGTCAGCTAACCCGGTAGGCACAAGCGGAAGACCCTAGGGAGAGATCCCCTGTCTACCAACTCCACCACTCTGCTCCGCATTGCCTGCGTCACGATCAGTAGCGCGGCACTCACCGCCTCCGCAGGAGCCTTGAGCGCGCTCCCCGCGGCCGCCGCGTCGGGGGCGGTGGCAGCCCCACCGGCGGCCTCGACGGTCATCCCACCCGAGCCCCCCGCTACGGTGACCACCCCGGACAACGGCGAGGTCCCCGCGGCGTCCACGGCGGACGACTCCGCGAACACGAAGGTCACCAAGTCGGCCCTCCAGCAGGAGAAGGCCGAGCACGCCATCAAGGTGGCGAAGAAGCACCTCGGCGATCCGTACGTATGGGGCGCGACGGGCCCACGGGCGTTCGACTGCTCCGGGCTCGTCCAGTTCGCCTGGCGCAAGGCCGGCGTCAAGCTCCCGCGCACGACATGGTCGATGCTCGATGCCGTCAAGAAGAGGGTCTCCCTGGCGCACCTCAAGCCCGGCGACCTCATCTTCACCAGCGGCGGCGGCCACGTGGGCATGTACATCGGGCACAAGAAGGTGATCAGCGCCCCGCACAGCGGCGCGGTGGTCAGCGTCGACAAGCTCAACGGTTACTGGAGGAGCAGCTTCCTCACCGCCGTACGCCCCGGGGTCTGACAGCGGGGCCACGGAGAAATCCTCGGCGGAGATGTCCCCGGCGCACGCCGCCGCCCGGGGCATCTCGCCGATCGAACTACGCGCCGTCCGCGATGAGGCGTCGGAGCAGGACCAGCAGGGTCCCGCGGTCCGTGTCCGACAAGGCGGTGTAGCACCTGGCGAGCACCTCGTCGGCGACCTTGTGCCCGGTTTGCAGGACCTGCTCGCCGGAAGGGGTGAGATGGTGCTCGATGCGCCGGCCGCGCCCGGGCCGGCGCTCGATCCATCCCTGGGCGACCAGCCGACCGGCGAGGGTCCCGAAGGCCTGCTCGGTCTGGAAGGTGGCCGCGGCCAGTTCCCGGGCCGACGCCCCGGGAGAGCGGCTGATCGCCCGGAGGGCGTCCCACTGGGCCAGCGTCGCGCCGATCGCCGACAGCCCGCTCTCCAGGGCCCGGTGCTGCCGATACTGAGCCTGTTTGACGGCTCGTCCGAGTTCTTGCAGATCGCCGTGCACGGTACAAGCTTAGTACGATACTAAGCTAGTTTAAATAAACATGTTTAGTTATGCTGTGCCCATGACCACGATCTCGCTCTACGACGACCTGTCCCTCACCGTGTCGGAGGCCGGAACCGGCCGACCGGCCCTGATCCTGCACGGCGGCGGCGGCCCCGCCACGGTCGCCGGCTCGCCCGGCACCTTCATCGGACGACACACGCCATCACGCCTGTGCACCCCGGCTGGGACGGCACGCCCCGCCCTCCATGGCTCACCGGCATAGACGACCTCGCCCTGGCCTACCTGCACTGCCTGCATCGGCTCGGACTGCGCGACGTCCTCGTCGTCGGCTCCTCCCTCGGCGGCTGGATCGCCGCCGAGATGGCCGTACGCGACACCGCGGGGATCATCACCGGCCTGGTGCTGATCGACGCCGTCGGCGTGCACGTCCCCGGCGAGCCGATCCGCGACTTCTTCTCCCTCGACGCCCGCGGCGTCGCCGAGTACGCCTGGCACGACTCGCAGCGGTTCTACGTCGATCCGGCCGATGTCCCCGCCGACCAACTCGCACGCCGGGCGGCCGACATGGCCACCATGCGCACGCTGGCGGGCGACCCCTACATGCACGACCCCAAACTGCTCCGCCGGTTGAGGCACGTCGACGTCCCCGCTCTCCTGCTGTGGGGAGAGAGCGACCGGATCGTCACGCCCGCCTACGGCGCCGCCTACGCCGACGCCTTCGGGAGCGGCCGGCTGGAGGTGATCCCGGAGGCCGGACACCTGCCGCACATCGAACAGCCGGCAGCCACCTTCACCGCGATCGACCACTATCTGCACGCAGCCGTGCCCGGTTCCCCGGCGATCGCGGCGGGCACCGGCGAGTAGTGGCGATCGCGCCTTGAAGGGCACTGCCGACAGGGAGCGCTGCGCCTCAGACCGTGCCCGGCGCGGGCGGAACCCTGCGGGCGGAGGCCGCGAGCCGGTCCGCGAGCGCGACGACGAGGCCGCGGAGCTCGTCCGGACGCTCGATGACGAACGGCCGGTCGAGCGACGCGAGCACCGGGGGCAACCAGTCGAGCCGCTCCGCCCGCACCTCGACCCGGAGCCAGCCCTCGGTCTCGGGATCCGCGCCTTCCGCGGACGGGGACTCCTCCACGGTCGCGACGCCGGCGGGAAGGCGGGCGCGGATCTGCTCGGCCGTTCCCTGGATCCGCAGGACCACTTCATGCCGATACCGAGCCTTGGCGAACCCCGACAGGACGTGCTGCGCCGGATCGAGCCCGGCGGGCGGCTCGAACGAACCGGGCAGGGTCCTCGCATCCGCGATGCGATCCAGCCGGAAGGTGCGATCCTCGCCGATCTCGGGATCCGCACCCGTGACGTACCACCGGCCCGAATGGGCGACGAGCCCGTACGGATGCAGCGTGCGTTCGCTGCGCCGGCCGTCGGCGGCGGTGTACCTGATCGAGATCGGCCGGTGATGGCGCACCGCATCGGCGACGGAGAGCAGGACCGCGGTCTCCGGGGCGGCGAACTCGCCGGGCGGAGCCGTGAAAGCGAGGGATTCGAGCACGGTGTCGAGCCTGCGGGCGAGCCGCTCGGGCAGGACCCGCCGGATCTTGGCCGCCGCCGTCTCACTCGCCGTACCCGTCGTCGTCGTCAACCCTGACCGGCGACCGGCGACCAGGCCGAGCAGCACGGCGAGCGCTTCGTCGTCACTCAGCATGAGCGGAGGCATGCGGTATCCGGGGGCGAGCCGGTATCCGCCGTAGCGGCCGCGCACGGACTCGACGGGCACGTCGAGGTCGATCAGATGATCCACGTACCGCCGCACGGTGCGTTCGTCGACGCCGAGCCGGTCGGCGAGCTCGGCCATGGTCCGAATGCCGCCCGACTGCAGGAGCTCCAGCAGCGTGAGCACGCGATGAGTAGGTCGAGCCACGTCACACAATCTAGTGAAGATACTGGGCGGTTTCTGTCCGGTATTCGCCCTAGTGTGCCCCGGGAGGACAACCCCACGCACCAGGGAGATCACCATGGACTTCGTATCGATCCGCATCATCACGGCCGATGTCGCACGCCTCGTCGGCTTCTACGAGCGAGCCACGGGAGCGCGGGCCAGTTGGTCCAGTGAGGACTTCGCCGAGCTCAGGACCGCCTCCGCCACCCTCGCGATCGGCAGCACCCGCACCGTCCCGCTCTTCGCCCCCGGCGCCGCCCAGCCGGCCGACAACCGCAGCGTGATCATCGAGTTCCTCGTCGACGACGTGGACGGCGTGCATCAGAACCTGGTCGGCTTCGTCGAGGAGTTCGTCCAAGAGCCCACCACGATGCCGTGGGGCAACCGGTCGCTCCTGTTCCGCGACCCCGACGGGAACCTCGTCAACTTCTTCACCCCTGTCAGCCCGGCCGCCATCGAGAAGTTCGCCCGCTGACGGCGCGACAGAGCTCCGGAACCCCGGCGTCGGCGCCCGGGAAGCGTCAGGACGTGCCACGGCGTAGTTCGAGAGCGAGCGAGCGCAGCCACGGTTGGGCGAACGAGGGCTCCTCGGCCATGTGGCGGGCGATCCTGGTCCGCACGGTGGACGTACGGCCCCGCTCGACGAGGGCGACGGCCTCCGCGAGCGCGTCAAGGGTCTTCTCGTCGTGCCGGGGCACGGTGACCGCCTCGTCCGCCCAGCGGGTGCGCCGGAACGACTGCGTGAGCTTGTGCTGGTAATCGGCCAGGAAGCTCCAGGCGTACGGGTGGATCGACACGTTCGTGACGCTCCTGCGGGGCACGTCGGCCGTCCACTCCGCGTCCTGCCACCAGCGCCAGGTGTTCGGGCTGGTCTTCCGGCGTGCGGTGATGCCCAGGAAACGCAGCTTGAGCCGGATGACATCCCAGGACTCGCGCTCTTCGTCGATCCACTCGCGGAGGAATCCGTACAGGTGCGTGAAGGTGTAACCGGCGTAGACGAGGTCGGCCAGCACGAGCGGCCTTCTGCGGCGGGCCAGCTGTCGGGGGCTCAGGCCCGTGGCCCCCAGGTTGGCCCGCATCTGACCGACCTCATGGGCGAGCAACGGCTGTTCGAGCCGGTAGGAGAACGGCAGCAGGCGCACGCGGTCGGATCGGGAGGTGGCCGACAACGCGCCCGACAACAGATCGAAGATGCTGTCGGCCGAGCGCCCGACGAAGTAGACGTCGCCGTTGCCACTGCGGGCCAGAACCTTCGCGCCACATTCGATCAACGTGTCCAGATACGGCAGCGGCGGCTCGGGGCGGCCCTCCAGCAGGGTGCCGAGTCGGTCGCGGCGGACCAGATCCCATCGGAACGGCAGGTTCGGTGTCGCCATACCCGTCATGGTGGCCGTTCGCGAACTGCTGACGCCTCTCCTTTTCCGCCCTTACGCACGGCTGGAGACGCCCCTCGTTCCTTCTCCGCGCAAAGCCGTCGACGATGAAAATTACATCCCGGCGTCAACGGCAGCCGTGGCTTCTTTCCTGGTCAGAACTGAAGGAATGGACGGTTACCGGCGAAGGACGTCCGAGGGCAAGGCGAAATCCTTGACAGATCTCATGACTTCATATTTGCTCCGCTTCGCCACCACCTCCAGTCGCCCGGCAGAAAGGAGCACTTGGCCGCCCCCGTCACTGTTAGCGCTAACATGGCCGCATCACCAGAAGCGCCATGCCGACGCTGACGGGCATCTGAACTCGCCATGCTCTTCTGCAGCAGGGAAGAGGCGAGCATGCGCGCGCGCCGATGATGCGGGTCGACTGACGGTGGGCTCACTTAGCGTTCGAATCCGTCCGGGGAGGCCGCTCGGCCGGCATGCATATGCCGACTGCGCACGCTCCACCGGATGAAGGAAAAACACCTGGCTTCCCTATCGACGCATGTCGATTTTCGAACGGCAAAGGGAGTTACGTGAAGTTGCGACAGAGATCCATCTACACCGCCATCGCGGCCGCCGCGCTTCTCGTCCTGACCACGGGACGTATGGCACTGAGCGACAGCCTCGGCGCGACCACGCCGTCCTCGGCCGGCGCCGTCGCAGCGGCAACCGCCGGATGCGGCAAGGCCCCGACGCTGAGAAGCGGTTCACAGACCATCACGACCAGCGGCAAGAATCGCACCTGGATCCTGCGGATTCCCGACAACTACGACAATAACCACCCCTACCGGTTGATCTTCGCGTACCACTGGTTGAACGGCACCGCCCAGATCGTCGACACGGGCGGATCGGACGGAGCCGTCTGGTCCTACTACGGGCTCAAGCAACTTTCCAACAACAGCACGATCTTCATCGCACCCCAGGGCATCAACAACGGCTGGGGCAACACCAACGGTGAAGACCTGACCTTCACCGACGACGTGCTGAAGCGGGTCGAGGGCGATCTCTGTGTCGACACGACGCAGCGTTTCGCGATGGGGTGGAGCTACGGCGGCTCGATGAGCTTCGCGGTCGCGTGTGCCCGGCCGACGGTCTTCCGTGCGGTCGCGGTCTACTCCGGCGCGCAGCTCAGCGGGTGCAGCGGCGGCACCCAGCCCGTCGCGTACATGGGAATCCACGGCACTCACGACTCGGTGCTCAACATCTCCAACGGACGGTCGCTGCGTGACAGGTTCGTCACGAACAACGGCTGCACCCCCATGAGCCCGCGGGAGCCCGCGCAGGGCAGCCTGACGCACATCATCACCGCCTACTCGGGGTGCCGGGCCGGGTACCCGGTCGTGTGGGCGGCGTTCGACGGGGACCACACCCCCTCTCCGAACGACGGGTCCACCTCGACCAGCGGCGCCAGGACCTGGACCTCGGGAGAGGTGTGGAAGTTCTTCACCCAGTTCCAGTCCGGTCCGTCGACGTCTCCTTCTCCCTCACCTTCGCCTTCCGCTTCCCCGTCCCCGTCCGCGTCACTGTCCCCGTCGTCGTCGCCTTCTCCGTCACCGTCGCCCAGCGGCGGATCGGGCGCCTGCCGCATCAGCGCCACCGTGAACGCCTGGAACAACGGGCTGACGGAGAACCTCACGATCACGAACACCGGCTCTTCCACCATCAACGGCTGGTCGCTGGCCTTCACGCTCCCCGGCGGCCAGACCATCACCAACGGATGGAACGCCACCTACTCCCCCACCAGCGGACAGGTCACGGCGACGAACGTGAGCTACAACGGCACGCTGGCGCCCGGAGCCTCCACTGAGATCGGCTTCCAGGCGACCCACACCGGCAACGCCGCCAAGCCCACCGCGTTCACCCTCAACGGGAGCCCCTGCGTCATCGCCTGATCGACAATGATCACCCGGGGGTGGCGCCCGACCGGACTCCACCCCGGCCCTCCCGGCGTGGGCGTCACGTCGCAGAAGGTTTGCGATCAGGTCACTGAGGCAACCGAACGGCCTCACGCTGACTAGCCTCACCGGCATGCCCCTTGCCTCGATTCCCAGCCCTTCCCAAGGGGTCTGGTATCTCGGGTTCATCCCGATCCGGGCCTACGCATTGTGCTTCATCCTCGCGATCGTCTTCGGCACCTGGCTCAGCGAGCGCCGCTGGCGCGCCCGCGGCGGCGAGAAGGGCGCGATCAGCGACATCGCGGTCCCCGCGGTGATCTTCGGCCTGATCGGCGCACGCCTCTACCACGTCATCACCGACTGGCAGACCTACTTCGGCCCGCGCGCGATCAAGGAGCCCTACCGGGCGTTGTTCATCTGGGAAGGCGGGCTCAGCATCTGGGGCGCGGTCGCCCTGGGAGGCGTGGGCGTGTGGCTGGCCTGCCGCCGCCGGGGGCTGTCTCTGCGCGCCGTGGCCGACACGGTCGCGCCCGGCATCGCGTTCGGGCAGGCCATCGCCCGCTGGGGCAACTGGTTCAACCAGGAGCTGTACGGCGGTCCGACCACCTTGCCGTGGGGCCTGGAGATCGACCAGGCGCACGGCGGCGAGCCAGGCGTGCTCTACCACCCGACGTACCTGTACGAGTCGCTGTGGGACGCGGCACTCGGTTTCGGGCTGATCCTGGCCGGCAGGCGGTTCACGCTGCGCCACGGCCGCCTGTTCGCCCTCTACGTCGCCGGCTACACGTTCGGGCGGTTCTGGATCGAGGGGCTGCGGATCGACCCCGTGGGCGGAGTGGACCACGCGGTGACGCTCCTGGGGCTGCGGATCAACCAGTGGACCTCGATCGTGCTGTTCGCCGGCGCGCTGGTCTATCTGTGGGTGACTCGTGACAAGGGCGACGAACAGCTCGCGGTGCCGGCCTCTACGCACAAGGCCTCGTACGAGGAGAACGGCGGACAATCCTCCGATCCGATCGAGCGCACCTGACGAACGCACTGGTGCCGTCGCTCCCTCATGACCGCCCGGTCGCGGGGCCGAGCGCGAGCCCGGCGGCCAGAGCGTCGAGCATGCCCTGGCGGAACGCGCGCATGGACGGCAAGGCACTGTCGCGTGGTGGTCGACGCGCACCGTACGTGCTCAACGCCCTGCCTCCGTGGACGCGGGAACGACCACAGAGGTGGCGGCCTCCCGCAGGGTGAGTTCGAGAACCGGCGCTATCGTCCCGCCGAAGGCGGCCCTCGCCTCGGCGGGCCCGGCCTGCCACGGATCCGGCCCTCCGATGGAACGGTAGTTCAGGAAGCTCACGACCTTCAGGTCGGGCAGGACCAGCCAGGCGTACGCCTGGTCGGGCTCTTCCGCGGGGTTGCGCAGCACGAGCCCCGAGCCGTTGAGCGGCCTGTAGGGCCCGGTGAGGCTGGGGGCGACGAAGCCGTAGAGCCCCGTGGGCGCGCTCCCCGGCGGGTGGAACGAGTGCCGGTGTGTGGAGAAGAAGAGGTAGTACGACGACCGGTGCACCACGACGTGCGGCCGCTCGATCTCGTGGTTGACTCCGTCGGCCACGAGGAGGGGCGGCCGCAGCGACCAGCCGTCCGGCGTCGCGGCCGCGAGGGCCACCGCACCCATGAAGGCGTGGTCCGCGTCGCCGGACGGGGCGACGGACGCCGCGACCAGCAGATACTCGCGCCCGTCAGCGGGGTCGCGGAACCAGCCGGGATCGCGGAACGCCTTGATCCGCCCGGGTCCTCCCTCGATGTCGTCGGCCGGCAGATACGTCACGCCGTCCGAGCGGAGGACCTCCCGGTGCTCGGCGGCCTGATCCAGCAGGACCCGGCCTCCCTCGGTCAGCAGCCGGGCGCGGGCCTCGACGACGGTCTGGGCGAACGTCGGGCGGGCCTCCCCTCGCCGGCCCGCGGCCGTGTAGAACACCGACACCGTGCCGTCCGGTCTGCGGACCGCCGACCCCGACCATTCCCGGCTGCCCGGCGAGGCTCCGTCGCGAAGGCGTGACCGAGGTCGGTCCAGCCGTCGCCGGCCCTGGCGAGCAGCCGGAGGCGGGCGCGGTCGTGACGCCTCCGTCGGGGTGGCCCAGGGCGGCGCGGAAAGCGCCATCCACAACTCGCGGCCCCGCACCACGGACGTCGAGCCGTCCTCCTCCTGAATCGGCCACAGATCCCAGACGTCGTGGTGAGGCAGCACGCGCGGCGGCGCCGGAAGGCCGATGACCGGTGCCGCCGTCGCCGCACCGCCGGCCGGCGCGGCGAGGTGCCGCCGCGTCCAGCGCGCGGGCTCGCCGTTCACGCGGTCCCCCCGTCACGTCGCCGTCCGCCGGCGAGCCCCTCGTACGCGCCGGACCGGGTCTCCGGTCCGGGCATGCCCTCCTCGCCGCCCCCAAGGAGCCATTCGAAGAACCTCCAACTCAATCGCGCGGGGCGTTTCCCGGCGCATCACAGAAAGCGGGTCGATTCGGCGCTCGCCGCGCGTCCCAGTTCCACGGCTCCGACCACTCCCGAGTGGTCGCCGAGGGAGGGGCCGGTGACGTACTCCTCCATGGCCGCGGGGCCGGTGGGCAGCGGCGCCCCCGGGTAGCCGGCGGCGAGGGTGAGCAGCCGCGCCCGCACCGCCGGAAGCAGCGCGGGGTGCTTGGCGACGCCCCCGCCCACGACGATCCGCTCGGGCGACAGCGCGTAGGTCAGGTTCATGACGGCGAGGGCGACGTACTCGGCCTCGAGTTCCCAGGCCGACGGGTCGTCCAGGCGCTCGGCGGGACGTCCCCATCGCCGACGCATCGCCTCACCCGACGCGAGCCCCTCCAGGCAGTCGCCGTGGAAGGGACAGCTCCCCGCGAACGGGTCCCTGACCGGGTCGTGGGGGATGCGGATGTGGCCGAACTCAGGATGCAGAAGTCCGTGCACGAGTCCGTCGTTCACCACCGCTCCCACTCCGACGCCGGTCCCCACGGTCATGTACGCGAACGTGCCGAGCCCGGCGCCCGCCCCCCGCCGCCATTCGCCCAGCGCCGCGGCGTTGACGTCCGTGTCCAGGCGGACGGGTACGCCCAGCGCGGCGCGCAGCGGGGAGACGACGTCGACGTTCGCCCAGCCCGGCTTGGGCGTGGCCAGGATGTGGCCGTACGTCGGCGAGCCGGGTCGCACGTCCACCGGGCCGAAGGTGCCGACGCCGAGGGCGGCGAGCGGCCGGTGGTCCCCGAAGAACCGCACCGCGGCGCGGATGGTCGTCTCCGGCGTGCTCGTGGGGATCACTTCGGTCGAGAGAAGGCCTCCCCCGGCGTCGGCGACCGCGCACACCCACTTCGTCCCGCCCGCTTCGATCCCCCCGTAGAACGGGGCGGCTCCGTCCATGCGCGTCACCCCTTCAGGGAGCCCTGGAGCAGAGCCGTGACGAAACGGCGCTGGAAGATGAGGAAGATCACGAGCGTGGGGGTCAGGATCAGCAGCGATCCCGCGCAGAGCAGCGGCATGTCGGTTCCCCACTGCCCCTGGAAGGCGCCCAGGGCCCCGGACATCGTCCGTTTCAGCGGGTCGTCGACGAGGACGATCGCCAGGAGGAACTGGTTCCAGGTCCACAGGAACAACAAGATGGCCAGGGACGACAGCGCCGGCATGGCGAGCGGGACGTGGATGCGCCAGAAGAGCTGCCACACGTTCGCGCCGTCCATCCGCGCGCTCTCCGACAGCGCGTCGGGCACGTTGACGAAGTGCGCCCGCATCCAGAAGACCGCGAACGGCATGAACAGCCCGATGAGCGGCAGGATGATGGCCCACCGCGTGTTCAGCAGCCCCATGTCGCGCACCTGGTAGTACAGCGGCGTGATGATGCCCTCGAACGGCAGCGTCAGCCCGAGCACGAACGCGAGGAACACGAGATTCCGTCCCGCCATCCGCAGGTGACCGATGGCGAATCCCGCCAGCGTCCCGAGGAGCAGCGAGACGGGAACCACGCCGAGCACGATGAGCGTGCTCGACTTCACCAGCTCGATCATCCGCGCGGCCTGGAACGCCTTGACGAAGTTGCCCCACTGCGGATCGCGCGGCCACTCCAGGCCCGAGGGGTAGCTGCCGGACGGGTGCAGGGCGGTGACGAACAGGCTGACGAACGGCATGAGCGTGACCGCCATCAGCAGGACGAGCAGCAGCCTTCCGGTCCACGCCTCCCGGCGTCCGACGATCATGAGGACCTGTCCTTGGTGAGCCACTGGATGGGAAGGGCGACGAGGAGGACGAGCACCATGAGCACGACGGCCAGCGCGGACGCCATGCCCACCTGCCGCTCGGAGAAGGCCAGGTAGTAGATCTCCAGCCCCGGGACCATGGTCGCGTTCCCCGGGCCGCCCTGGGTGGAGACGTAGACGATGTCGAAGCTCGCCAGAGCCGCGATCACGGTCACCGTGACGCAGACGCCGATCTCCTGCCGCAGGCTGGGCACGGTGATCGAGACGAACTCGCGCAGCGGTCCCGCCCCGTCCATCCGGGCCGCCTCGTACAGCGCCGGGTCGATCTTGCTCAGGCCGGACAGGAGGAGGATCGTGCACAGGCCGAGCAGCACCCACGCCCCGATCACGCCGACCGCCGGCAGGGCCGTGGAGAAGTCGCCCAGCCACGCGCGGGTCACGCCGCCGAGCCCGGCGTACGTGAGCAGCTGGTTGACCAGTCCGTTCGACGACAGCAGCCAGCTCCAGGCGATGCCGGCGGCGACGAGCGGGATGACCTGCGGCAGGAACAGGATCGTCCGCGCCACCAGCGCGAGCCGGCTCGTGGCGATCCGGCGGATCGTCGAGGCGATCACCAGGCCCAGTACGACCGGGATCACGCTGAAGAAGACGATCAGCTTGACCGCGTTGAGGATGGAGGCGAACAGGTCGGGGTCGGTGAACACCCTGGCGTAGTTGCCCAGTCCGGCCCAGGTGGACGGGCCGATGCCGTCCCAGCGGTACATCGAGTACTGGACGGTCAGCGCGATCGGGCGCAGTACGAAGACCGCGTAGACGATGAGCGCCGGAGCCACGAAGAGCCAGCCGACCCAGCTCGGCGTGCGGAGCCCCGTCGCGGGGGCGGGGCTCCGCTTCCTCGTCACGGCTGCCGGCCGGGGCGGGTCGCAGGGGGAGCGACCGCGCTGTCGGGAGTCGGCCGTGTCATCGGTGCTCAGCTCCCCCCGACCTGGCTCGTGTAGTCGCTCTGCACCGACTTCAGCAGCGCCTCGGGGGTCTGCTGCCCGGCGACCAGCTTCTGCAACTGGGGCGTCCAGCTCTTGGCGTAGATCGCGCCGGTGGCGTTGGCGATGAAGTCCATCGCGCCGTTGTCCTCGGCGATCTTCGCCCCGGCGTCCAGGGTGCTCGCCGTGACCGTGTCCTTCGCCACCTCCGGCATGGGGGCGTCCGCCGGGCCCATCGGGTGCGACCCGCCGACCTTCACGCCGATCTCACGTGCCTTGGGGTCGGTCGCCACCCAGTTGAGGAAGAACGCCGCGCAGTCGGCGTTCTTCGCCCTGGAGCTGATCCCGTAGGTGAGGGGCGCCGACATCGCGGCCTGCTTGCCGCCCTGCTGCGCCGGCGGCATCAGGAAGAAGCCCACGTCGCCCGGCATCTGCTTGTCGAGGTTCCCCGACTCCCAGTCGCCGTTGAACATGAAAAGGCCCTCGCCCTTGATGAAGCGGCTCATCATCGTCGCGTAGTCGACGGCGTTGACGTCCTTCCAGAAGTACCCGGCCTTGATCCACTTCTCCAGGTGACGCGTCGCCTGCAGGTTGGAGGGGGTGTCGATCGTGGCGCCCGGCTTCTGGTAGATCCAGTCGTTGATCGGCCCCGAGGGACCGTACGCGGCCATGAGGTCCTGCAGCGGGAAGGCGAGACCACCGGTGGCTCCGCCGTTGAACTGGGCGATCGGGGGGATGCCGGCGCTCTTGGCCTTCGCGAGCGCGTCGTCCAGTTCGGCCAGGGTGGCGGGCGGGGACGACATGCCGATCTTGGCGGCGAGCTTCTTGTTGTAGAACACGCCGGTCATGCTGAAGTTCAGCCCCATGGCGTACAGCGACCCCTCGCCGCGGGTCTTCCCACCGGGGGCCATGCGCATCTGTTCCAGCTGGGAGGCCGGCCAGGAATCCCAGCCGAACGCCTTCGCGTAGCCGTCGAGGTTCTTCAGCAGGTTGTTCTTCACCAGCTCCGATACCTGGGGAAGCCGCATCAGGTCCGGCGGATCGTCGGCGAGGACGCGCGGCGCGTTCTGCGTGATCACCGCGAACTGGTCCTCCCGGATGTTCCATTTCACGTTCGGGTGCTGCTTGGAGAACTCGGTGCTGAGCTCCTTCGGCAGGGGGAAGCCGGTCTCGATATAGGCGTTGAGCGTGACCGGTGCCGTACCGCAGGTCGGCGCGGCCGCCAGGGACGCGCTGGTGGCCTCCGGCTGAGGGGCGTCGCCGCCGGGCGCCCCGCAGCCCGCCAGCGTCCCTCCCACCACGACCGTGAGTACGGCCCCGCTCCAGCGAATTCGACGCGACATCTGCGTCTCCTTGATTGCTCGGGGACTCGCCGGTACGCACCGGACGCCCCAGGACTCAGGTTTGCTAAATCGGATTAGCAGTGCGATAGTCTCATCACACGTGTCGCGGGGTGTCAACCCCCACATCGCAGGAGGTCACCCGGTGAGCCCACGACGGGTCACGCTGGCGGATGTAGCCAAGATCGCCGGCGTCTCGCCGACCACCGCGTCGCTCGCGTTGTCCGGGCGCGGCCGGGAGTTGCGCATCTCTCAGGATGTCGAGCAGCGCGTCCTCAAGGCCGCGGCCGAGTTGCAGTACCGGCCGAACATCGTATCCGTAGGCCTGCGAACTGGGACAACTCGGACTATCGGCTTTGTTTCCGACACGGTCGCCACGTCGCGGCTCGCCGGCGACATGATCAAGGGAGCACTCGAGGCCGCGCGGGAGCGCGGCTTCATGCTGTTCATCGGTGAGACGGAAGGGGACGCCGAACTCGAACGGCTCCTGCTGCAGGCCATGCACGACCGTCAGGTGGACGGGATCATCCTGGCCGCGATGTACACGAGAACCATCAGGGTGCCGAAGGCCATGACGGTCGCCCCCGCCGTCCTGCTCAACGCGCTCCCCAAACAGCCGTCACCACTGCCCTCGGTCATCCCCGACGAGATCGAGGCCGGACGCGTCGCCGCGAGGGCTCTGCTCGACGCCGGCCATCGCGAGGGCATCCACCTGATCGGCGCCGGCCCCGGACGGCGCAACGTCCCGGCGGGCGGAAGTGTCGCGGCCGTCGAACGGCTCATCGGCATTCGCGAGGTGCTCGCGGAGGCGGGGGTCAAGCCGGCGGGCGGCCACGTCTGCCCTGACTGGCAACCGGAGTACGGCCTCGCCGCGACCCGTGCCCTGCTGCAGAAGGAGCGCCCGCGGGCGTTGATCTGCTTCAACGACCGGCTCGCCCTGGGCGCCTACCAGGCACTCGACGACTTCGGGCTCGAGGTGCCCGCCGACGTCTCCGTCGTGTCCTTCGACGACCACCCCATCGCCTCGTGGATGCGCCCCCGGCTGACGACGGTGGCCCTCCCCCATTACGAGCTCGGGCGCAAGGCCGTCGACGTGCTGTTCACGGAGATCGGCCGTGACCGTGAGGACGACGGCGGGGAGGGCGAGGTGCATCGCGTGCCGATGCCCATCCGCCTCCGGCAGTCGGTCGCGTCGCCGGGCACCTGACCGCACGGTGTAGATCAAGCGATCCGCGGGTCGATCCGGCACCGGCTCCTTCGGGGGCGGTCGCTCGACGCACATGTGATCGGCCGGCGCGCCTAAGCGTTCGCTGACCCGGCCAAGCTGCACTGCCTCTCCGCATGACCGCGGCGGGCTCGGCCTTGCGCCGAGCCCGCCGCTTCAACTCAATTCGGTCCTGGTCGCGCTCCCTGACAGGGCTCACAGGTCAGGAACACCGGACCCGCGTCATGCCGTCAGCGCTGCAGTGTCAGCAGACCCGGCCGGTAGGGCAGGAGTCCGTAGTCGCCGCCGGAGCTGGGGCTACGGCCCTGGTACAGCAGCTGCAGGTTGCAAGGGTCGACGGTCTTGGTCTGGTCGGGGTTGCTGCGGACCAGGTCGCCGTGGCTGATGTCGTTGGTCCAGGTGGCGCCGCTGTTGGCCTTGCCGGCGAAGGGGTTGCTCTCGGTCGCGGCGTTCGGGGTCCACGTCCCGTCCAGGCTGTTGGCCGTGAACGAGCGGAAGTAGCGGCCCTGCGAGCCCATCGCCTCCACGAGCATGAGGTACTTGTTCTGGCCCTGGAGCTTGTAGACCTCGACCGCCTCGAACAGGTTGGCCTGGGTGTCGCTCATGATCGTCGTGTAGTTCGAGCCGAAGCTGCCCGGGAAGTTCCCGATGGGCATGCTCTGCCGGTAAATCTTGCCGTTGTCGCCGGCGAAGAACAGGTACATGTTCTGGCCGTCACCGATCAGCGTCTGGTCGATCGGCCCGGTGCCCGAGCCGGAGATGCTCGCGGTGGACAGCGTCTGCTGCGACGACCAGCCGTTCGGGTTGCTGGGGTCGCTGGAGGTCCGGTAGGAGAAGGCGGTCCCGCCCCACTGGTAGGCCAGCACCCAGATGTTCTTCGGGGCGAAGTAGAACAGCGTGGGCGCGACAGCGGAGAAGTTCATCGTGTTCTGGCTGGCCGAGGCCATGTCGGACCAGTTCGTGAAGAGGCCGAAGTTCATCGAACCCCAGCTCGATCCGTTGTCGTGCGTCGTCGCGTAGACGAGGTGCTTGCCGTTGTAGACGACGTTGGTGAAGTCCTTGAGCGAGACCCATCCCGACTTCGGAGTCGCCAGCGCGCCCGTCGACGTCCAGCGGTACGTCGACGGAAGATTGCAGGTGCCGGTCGGCGTCACCGACGGAGACGGGCTCGGGCCGCCTCCGGGGATGCTCCACTTCTGGTTGCTCTGCCCGTTGCAGGCCCACAGTTGGACGGCGGTCCCGTTGGCCGTGCCCATGCCGGTCACGTCCAGGCACAGACCCGACTGCACGCCCCTGATGGAGCCGTCGGCGTTCTGCTGCCACTTCTGGTTGGCCTGGCCGTTGCAGGACCAGATGACGACCTTCGTGCCGTTTGAGGTCCCCTGGCCGTAGGCGTCCACGCACCGCGTGCCGCCGAACGTGCGCAGCTCGCCCGCGGAGGTGAATTCGAACGCCTGGTTCGCCTGACCGCTGCAGTCCCAGATCTGCAGGCTCGTGCCCAGCGCGTCGGTGTTGCCCGCCACGTCCAGGCACCGTCCCGACGCCGCGCTCACCAGCGGCGCCACCGCCGCCGACGCCGGCATCGACCACGTCACAGCGGCCGCCATCACCGTCGTCAGCACCGTGGCCAGCGTCGCCACGAGGCGCACGCGGACACCGGCCGGCGAACGACGCCGACCGCTCCTCACACGAATGGGGGGTGAATCCATTGTTTCGTTCTCCTTGGGGGTGAAGGCGTGGCGAAATGGGCCACACCAGGGAAAACCGCAGTGGTCTCACGGGGCCGGGCAGGGATAGTCGGCCGGTCGGTTCGTCGTCGTACGTGTGCGGGGCTCGAGACCCGCCGCATCCTTTGAGACCTCGCCCCGGCAGGGGCGATGGAAAAGGTCGATGGTGGACGCGGTGACGAGTCCGCCTCATCACCCGGCGCGCCACCGTACAGATCACGCCGTTCGAGGGGCGAAAGCGCGGTTGCGCCGATCGCCGGCCGGACCGCAGGGGGCCGTCACCACGAAGGTGTTATCGCTAACATTATGTCGGCAACTCGGGTTCCTCTCCCTCGGCTACTTTCCGGTGATGGTGCACGGAGCAAATGCGACCGGGTGAGGCCGCTCAGGAATTCGGTCCCTCCCGATGTCGGCCACTCCTTGATGCCGATAAGGTGGCGCGCAGCCGCGGACCGCCTCCGATCATGGCGACCCTCCTTTCCGAGGCCACGCGTGTTAGCGCTCACATTTCAGGGACGCTAGGAGCCGCGTCCACAGGTGTCGATGCCGGTGGTAATGGCGGATCAAACTAGGACTCACAGGGTTGCGTCAAGAGGAAGATCGAGAGCTCCGGTGGCGCTTCAGCCTTCTGGAGCGCGCCCAACTGGCATTACCGGCCCCGGCCCGCACCGCGTGCAAGACGGCTGGTGATGAAAGTTTCAACCGAGTGCGCGCTGACGCCCGTGGCGACCTTGCCAAGCCATTGGTTATCCCCCTCCCGGCGAGCAGGGACTTCCAGGCCACGCATGCTATCCACCGCCGCCACCGAGGGTCACCACGAGATCGGTTCCACACTCGGCGGCCGCGACCCTCGCTCGGCTCGTCCAGTTCTCCACTCCGTCACCGACGACGAACTCCGATCGAGGTGACGCTCCACGGCTGTCGGCGAATGTCAGCACTGCTCGCGGCCCGGTCACCTACGAGGAGGTGTTCGCGACGCTCCCGGCCGGGCTCGCGGTCCTTGGTGGCCCAGGACAAGAACGAGACCTCCGAGCAGGCCTGACAGCCACCCGGAAGTCTCAGCAATCCCAGCTACTCCTCGGACGGGGTCACAGACTCTCGGCGGGCCAGCCTGCTTCACGCATCGGTGTCCTTCGGATGTCGGGGCGAGGCATAGACGACCCATACCGTGTGAGCAGTGTCATCGATCACGTAGCGCACGCGCCCGCCGCTGGTGACCTCGAACTCCCATTGCTCGAGCTCCTGTCCGTTATGGCGATGAGTCGCAAGGTCGCCACGTAGGCGATGCCGACGCTCGTGATCCGCGCGTGAGCGTGGATCGGCGCGCAGCGTCTCCAAGCATCGGCGCGTGTTGGCCAGGGCGTGACGGCATAGTTCCTCCCAGCCCTTCACCGCATCGCTCGTACCGAACCGTACGTCCCATTCATTGTCAGGAGGCGGGACTGTGACCCGGTCGCCGCGCTTCGGACTCATACCGAAACCTCAACCGGTCCGAAGTCTCCGCTCGTCGCCTCACGCGCCTGGGCATAGTGCGCGGGGTCGGCCTTGATTCGGGCGGTGGCCCGCCAGCCTGCGATGACTTCCTGAGTAGTGGCGCCGACATCCAGCTCAGCCGCGTCAGAGAGCGCCTCGACCAATTCAAGGGTGAAGGCTCGCACCTCATCAGAGGTGAGGTGACGAACCCAGGGAAAGACCTCAGGCATGGCGATGACCAGCGCGCGGGCAGTCGGATCATGCCTCATGAGGGCGAGGAACAGGCGGGAAGCAGTGGCAAGGGTCTGTTCGCGTCGTTCCTCACGGTCAGCCGCAGTGAGGTAGAAGTCCTGGGCATCCCGGTGAGTCACCCGTACGCGGCCGAGTCGCGCGGCACGTTCGGCGACGGCCCGGGGATTCCTCGACAGGTCTGAGAAGGTGACGGCGTCGGCATTGCTGATGCTCACAGCAAGAGTCTAATTCAGAACACATTCTGATGGCGGTCGAAGGTCGCCCGCGTGGCAAGACGGCCGCGTCAACCGAGGGGGATAACGCCGCGCCTACACGCGTACGAGACGACCCTCCTTGCCGCAGAGCTTGCTCATGTCGTCCTTGTCTCCGGGACGGAGCAGTGATCAGCGTTCGGGGCCGCGGATGCCCTCGAGCACAAGCGTGACGTACCTGCGCCAGGCACCGGCGCCGGTCATGTTGGCCATGGCACCACGGGTGATCAGGACGAAGTCATCGGCGCGAAAGTCTTCACGGAGGCGGCCGACGTCGACGGCGCGCCGCACGATGCGTTCGGTGATCGCCGAAAAATCCGTCTTCTCGGCGGCGATGTCGTTCCAGCTCGGCTCTTCCGGGCCGAGGAGCGCGAAGCGGAATGCGGCGTCGGCCTCGGCGGACTCCAGATAGCCGTAGAGCAGCGTCTCGAACGCCACCCAGGGATCCTGGGCCTCGTCGGCGGCGCGGGCGAGGTCGGTTATCGCCTCGAACCGGCGCCCGATGATCGCCGCGAGTAGCGCTCGCTTGTCGGCGAAGTGCCGGTAGAGGGTGCCGACTCCCAAGCCGGCACGCTCAGCGATCTCGTCCATCTGCACGGCGTCGCCTCGCTGGGCGAACAGTTCGGCGGCGGCATCGAGGACGGCCTCGCGGTTGCGCCGGGCGTCGGCGCGCAGCGAGCGTTCGGGAGCGGTCATGGTCACTCCACTCTAGTTGACAATGCGCGGACGCCGTCTATATTCGGAACCGGAGTTCATGTTCAGGTTAGAGGAGATCTGATGATCGTCGTCACCACACCGACAGGACAGATCGGCAGCCGGCTGGTCCGTCAATTGCTTCACCAGGATGAGGAGGTCCGGGTCATCGTTCGTGACGCCTCGCGTCTGGATGACACGGTTCGCCAGCGGGTCGAGATCATCGATGGCTCCCACGACGATCCGGCCGTGCTCGACAAGGCCCTACCCGGAGCCGAAGCGCTGTTCTGGCTCGTCCCGCCGAATCCGCAGGCGCCGAGCGCCGAGGAGCACTATCTCGGTTTCGCCCGGGCGGGCGCCGCTGCCGTCGCCCGCCATGGTGTCGGTCACGTCGTCGGGATCTCCAGCGCCGGCCACGGCTGGCCGACCCCAGCCGGCGTCCTCTCGGCGGCCTTCGCGATGGACGCCGAACTCCGCAAGTCCGGTGCGGCGTATCGGGCGTTGTCCATGCCCTTCTACATGGAGAACCTCCTCGGGCAACTCGATGCGATCCGCGGGGGCGCGTTCTACCTGACCTGTGCAGGTGACCTGCCGCTGGCGTTGATCGCGACGCGGGACATCGCCGGCACCGCCGCCAACCTGCTCACCGATCTGTCCTGGACCGGGCAGGAGAACCTCCCCGTGTTCGGCCCCGACCGACTGACCCCTGAGGGCATGGCCGAGGTGATCAGCCAGGAACTCGGGCGTCCGGTCGCCTACCGTCGCATGAGCGTGGACGACTACGCGTCGCTGCTGCGCTCCCGAGGCGCCGGCGACCAGGCAGTCAAGGACGTGACCGAGGCGTTCGCCGCACAGGACCACGGCATCTACGACGCGGACTGGGCGACCGCCACGCCCACATCAACGGACTTCCGCACCTGGTGCAGGGAAGTACTCAAGCCCGCCGCGGACGCTCGGACATCCTGACACGAGCGAGGCTTGAGGCGCACTGATCGCACTCAAGAAATCGGCATAAGAGTGCGATCGGACCCGGCAACGGCGACGGACCGTTCGCCGCGCTGAAGAAGCCGTCAGCCCAGTCGGGCACCCGAGGCCGCAGTAGCCGTTAGGCACCTTGAAGAGGTATTGCTGGTGGTAGCGGTTCTCCTCGGGCAACAATTCGCGGCCGAGCTCGGTTGAGAGGTCTTGCTCGGATGTCTCTGGAGGACCCCGGGGGCGTACGTCCTCGGATCTTCTTCCAGCAGGCCCCCGAGGGCAAGACCGCCAAGAACCGCCTGCACCCGGACGTACGCGCCGCACCCGGCCTGCACGGCGACGAGCGGATGGCCGCCCTCGAAGCGGAGTGCGAGCGCCTCGTCGGTTTCGGCGCCACCCGCTTGCGCCGCGACGAGCCGGCGCCTCCTCCCAGCGCGGGCTACATCGTGATGGCCGATCCGGAGGGAAACGAGTTCTGCTTGGACTGAACGGCGGGGAACTTCACCCCGGTGAGGTCTTCGGAGACGGCCCACAGCCGCTGCTGGACGGCTATCTCGTACGACTCCGGGCTGGAGGTGACCAGCCGGGGGTGGCCCATGACCTCGAAGCGTCCGCCGGGACCGTAGTACTGGCCGCCGAGCACGGCGGGGTCGGTGGCGGCACGCAGGGTCGGCAACGCGCCCATGGCCGGCGTCTGGGTGATCAGCGGCGCGAGCCAGGTGAGCGGAAGCCGGATGGCCGCGGGGGTGTTGCGGGCGAGCTCGGTGCTGGAGACGCCGGGGTGCGCAGCCACCGCGATGGTCGTGCCGTGCGTGGCGAGCCGGCGCTGCAGCTCGTACGTGAACATCAGGTTGGCCAGCTTGGACTGACCGTAGGCGGCTACCCGGCTGTACGACCGCTCCCACTGCAGGTCGTCGAAGTGGATCGCGGCCCGGATGCGGTGGCCGGTGCTGCTGACCGTGACCACGCGCGAGCCGGGCACCGGCAGCATCAGGTCCAGCAGCAGCCCGGTGAGCGCGAAGTGGCCGAGGTGGTTGGTGCCGAACTGCATCTCGAAGCCGTCCCGGGTGGTCTGCTTCGGGGTGTACATCACGCCGGCGTTGTTGATCAGCAGGTCGAGCCTGTCGAGCCGGGACCGCAGCGCCGCCGCCGCGGCGCGGACGGAGTCGAGCGAGGTCAGGTCCAGCGCCTGCACGGTCACGTCGCCGGTCATGCGGGCCGCGGCCTGCTCGCCCTTCTCGACGTTGCGCACGGCGAGCACCACTGACGCCCCACGCTCGGCGAGCGCCTTGGCGGTCTCGTACCCCAGTCCGGTGTTGGCACCGGTCACCACGGCCACCCGCCCGCGTTGGTCCGGAATGTTCGCCGTCGTCCACTTCTCGCTCATGCGAGGCTCCTAAGTAACGTACCGAAGGTATCTTGTGCCGACGACGCTAGGGTACTCGCGGTACGTTGTCAACGTACCGGAGGTACTTAAATTAGACTGGCGGGCGTGGCTTTCCAGCGGGCGCGAACCGAAGAGCAGCGGGAGATCCGCCGACGGGCGATCCTCGACATGGCGTCGGCGATGCTCGACGAGATGCCCGTGGCCGCGGTCACCCTCAACGAGCTCAGCCGCCGGGTCGGCCTGGCGAAGCCGAACGTGCTGCGCTACTTCGAGTCTCGCGAGGCGGTACTGCTGGAACTGCTGGACCGATTCCTGCAGGAGTGGCTGACGGAACTGGCGGGCGAGTTGGCCGCCGGCATCGACGAGAATCTCCCCATGGCGGAGCGAGCGGAAGCGGTGGCAGAGATCCTCAGCCGCTCACTCTCCAGCCGAGCGGTGCTGTGCGACCTCTTCGGCGCCCAGGGCAGCGTCCTGGAACACAACGTCTCCGTCGAGGTCGTAGCACGCTACAAGCGCGCCTCCCTGGACCGCCTGACAACCATGTCCGCCCTGATCCAGAACTACCTGCCGGAGCTGGGCGAGAACGCAACACTGTTCAGCCTGCAAACCATGGTCATGGCCGGCGCGCTGTCGGCGTACAGCGCACCCCCACCCAGCCTGCAGGCGGCCTACCAGGCCGAGCCCGACCTCGCCCGCTTCCACTTGGAGCTGAAGGACTCCTTGAAGCTGGCCCTGACCGCAACCCTCCTGGGTGTGCTACCCCGCCACTGACCTGCCTTGCACTGGACAGGTCCTGGAGCCTCGATCCTCGGTCGGAACCAGGCCCGTCGGGCAGGCGGGCGGCCCACCCGGATGGGTCACCTAGCTTGACGTTGGTGCCGCCGATGCCGCAGTAGCCGTTGGGCACCTTGAAGAGGTATTGCTGGTGGTAGCGATTCACCTCAGGCAATAAATCCCAAGCCTCGCGCCCGTGCCGTTTGACCAATAGGTCACTACTCAGGACCGCGGAACTGGACGGTCCTCAGAGCCGCTCGGGCAGCAGAATGAGTGCACCGGTGTGCTGCGGACGGACAACGGTGAAGTGGCGGCGGTCGAGCGTTGCCACTTCCGTGACGCCGAGTCGCTCAGCAATGGCGATCACAGAGGCATCAACCGCCCCGAGCGGGAGACTTGCGTACGTCTCCACCAGGTCGCTCATACGCTGCAGATCACGTTCTGTGAGATCCACCAAGGTCAGACCTGCTCCGAAGGAGCACAGAAACGCCGCCTCCGCTTTGCTCCCCTGCCGCTTCTCGACGAGTTGGCACACCTCCGTAACCACGGTGGCGGGGACGAGCAAGGGCCCTGGGTGGGTCCGCAGAAGTCGGGCGCAGGCCTGATGATGGCGGTCCCGGACGTTAACGGCCGCAACCAACGGACCCGAGTACGATGACGATCACAAAGAGTGATTGTCCTCTGCACGGAGAATCTCCTCCGAGCGTTCCGCGAAATCCGGCTCCGCTTCGAGCAAGCCTATGAACGGCAGGTCGCGTACGACAGGCGGCTCTTCAAGCTGATCGCGGACGAGCCTGAGCAGAGGAGCCACCTTCTCCTCTGGCAGCCGATCAACCAGGTGGTGGAGTTCCTCGCGCATCACGCTCATGTATCGAGCGTAATCAGCGCGACCGCCCCGGACAGCCGCGCAATCGGCAGCTGATCGCAACACGCTGAGAGCGGCTGCGTCGGCCCGGGGCAGCCTGGGCTCCGGGCCAGCTGGTTCCTGTGAGATCAAGCTTCGCCGGAAACGAAGGCTGGGCCGACATCGAGGAGCCCCTCGACGAGCCCGCGCTTCCACGGCATCTCGCCGCGCTCGTCGGCGCGCTCCAAGGGCCAGCAGACCTCGGCGTCCATCATGACCGGTACCTCACCTATCCTCACCAGGAGGAGTCCGACGGAGCGATCACCGCGTGATCCTCTGCGACACGGGACCCCTCGTCGCGGCATTCAACAGGGCGGACAAGGATCACGCCCGCTGTGTCCGGTTTCTGGCGCAGAATTGGGCCAGACTCGTTGTGCCGTCGCTCGCGGTGACAGAGATCTGTCATCTACTCTCCGATCCGGTCCGTCGCGGCAGCCCCGCTCTCGCGGCCGAGTTCTGCGTGCCATCGCCGACGACGAACTCCGCGTGATCGAGGTGACGCCTCACGACTATCGGCGAATGTCCGAGCTGCCCGTGGCCTACGCCTCGCTCCGCCTACAGGCTGTGGACGCCTGCGTGATAGCCCTTGCCGAGCGCTTCGACCTTCGCCAGGTCGCCACGCTGGATCAGCGCGACTATCTTGTCGTTGCCCCTCGTCATCTTCCCGAGGGGCAACGACTCACGATCCTGCCCGGCGACTGATCAGCTCTCAGGGGAAGGTCAGTACGGCCAGCCAGGGACGTTCAGCCGGACGCGGTAGAGGCCGAAGTTGCCGGTGTTCCCGCCGCGGGATGGTGTGCCCGAGGTGATGTACAGCGTCCGGCCGTCCGGGCCGCCGAAGGCGACGTTGGTGGTGTTCAGTCCGGCGGCGATGGTGCCGAGCTGTACGCCGGACGGCGCGTACACGTGGACCTTGCCATCGTTGAAAGAGGCCTGGTAGAGATTGCCGGCACAGTCGATGGTCGCGCCGTCCGAGCCGGTCAGGGACGCGAAGTCGGCGCGGGGGCCGACGCTGCCGTCGGGGTTGACGGGCCACTTGTAGATTCGGCCCGTGCCGTTGCCGCCGACGTAGAGCGTCTTGCCGTCGGGGGAGAGCACGATGCCATTCGGCTGCCGGATGGTGTCGTCGATCAGCGAGACGACGCCGTTTTTGACCCGGAACACGCCGGTGCGGCCGGACATCTGGTCGGGCCGGTTGGCGCGCTGGAAGTCGGGGTCGGTGAAGTAGACGGTGCCGTCGGCGCCGACGGTGAGGTCATTGGGTGAGTTGAAGGCACGGCCTTGGTAGGAGGAGGCGACCACGCCGCGCGTCAGGTCGGGCAGGCTGAAGGAGGAAATGCTGCGCTGGTCGTGGGTCGCGGCCAGCAGGGTGCCGCCGTCCCGGCTGAGGGCCAGGCCGTTGCTGCCGGCGTCGGGGATGAGGGTCTGGAAGGTGTTCGGCTCGGTGTACCGCAGAACGTCCGATGGCTGGACGCCTTCTGGCCCGGTGCCGTCGCGCATGAGCGACAGCAGCAGGGTCTGGGTGGTGGCGTCCCAGACCGGGCCTTCCAGGAAGTTGAACCCGTCCCGGATCTTGGTGGCGGTCACCGACGATGCCGGCAGCGGGTTGGGGTAGGTCGTGCCTGGCGTGCACGGTCCGACCCCGGGGCGCGGCATGCCCGGCGTGGTGGTGACGGTCGGCGTGGGTGTCGGGGTCGGCGTCGGCGTCGGAGTGGCTGTGACCGTCGGGGTGGGGGTGGGGGTGAGGGTCACGGGGCCGCTGCACATGGCACCGTTGAGCCAGAAGGTGGTGGGTACGGGGTTGGCGCCGGTGAGATTCGCGGTGAATGCCATGCCACTGGCCGTGGCGTTGGTGGCAATGGAGCCGTTGTAGGACATGCTGGTAGCGGTCACGTGCGCGCCGGACTGCGTCCAGGTGGCGTTCCAGCCGGACGCGATTCTCTGGCCGGAGTCGGGGAAGTCGAATTCCAGCTTCCAGCTGCTGATCGGATCGCCGAGGTTGGTGATGGCCACGTCGCCTTGGAAGCCGCCGCTCCATTGGTTGACGATTTTGTAGGTCACCTTGCATGCGGTGGCGGCCGCAGCCGGCGTCGTCACCGTTGCGACTCCACCGGCGGCGACCAGCGCGGCCAGTCCGGTGGCCGCGACGGTGGCGAGACTCCGTCTCATCAGGAAGTCCTTTCGCGAACGACGACGGGCGACTGCCGCCCGTGTCAGGGTGCCGACCGGGGCCGGGAGGCCACCGGCACGCACGCGGCGCACCGCTGGTCCCGCGTCCCGAAATTAGGCGACTAGGGCCTGTTTCTCGGATTTCCTGACGTGATCACGGTGTGGCTTCCACCCTGGTCGGTGTGGGAGGCCGAGGGG